>NZ_RPSE01000049.1:0-26815 GCF_003949955.1 Streptomyces sp. WAC05292 | reverse complement strand
GCGGTGACCGGAATGGTGCGGGTCGGGGGTGGCGGGCCGCTTGAAGGGACGGCCGGGAAGGGGGCTCCGGACGGCGCGAATCGGGGTCGCGGGCCGGGTCTGCGGCCGAGGCCGTAGGAGTGCGGTGGGTAGTGGAGGGAATGCATTCCGAGACCTGTTCGAGATGCAAGGGGACGCGGGGGAGGTCGCCGTGCAGGTGGGCGCTAAGGCCGGGAAGCAGTGGCGCAGGGGGCGGCCCGTGCCGCGGGAGCCGGCCGAGACGGAGGACCGTGTGGCGTCGGGCCTGCCCGTTGTGGAGGTGTCGCGGAGTCTGCGGCGCGCGGATCTCAAGGGTGTGGCCGAAGTCAGGAAGGACGTCCGGGAGCTGATGCGGCGGCGGTGTCGGGCCGAGGCCGTCGAGACTGCCGAGCTGTTGGCCACCGAGCTCGTCACCAACGCCCTCGTGCACACGGAGTGCGGGGCCGAGGTGACGGCGCGGCTCGCCGGGGGGCGGCTGCGGGTCGAGGTGGCGGACGGGGCCGCGGGGCGGCCCAGGCCGTACGCACCGGCCGCCGCCGACGGTACGCACGGCAGGGGGCTGGCGCTCGTGGAGGCGCTGGCCGCCGCCTGGGGAGTGGAGACCGGAACGGGCCGGGGCAAGGTCGTGTGGTTCGAGCTCGCCGACGTCGCCTGACGGCATGGGGGAGGGCCCGCCTGGTGGGGCGGGCCCTCGGGGCAGGAGCTGTCAGCCGAACTGCTGTTCCAGGTCCTTCAGTTTGCGTTCCAGGGAGTCGAGTCGGGGGATGGTCTGGGTGTCGTCCTCGGCGGTCAGGTCGACCGTCCGGGGGCCTGTCACCTCACTGCTCACGGCCTGCAGGGAGGGGCGTCGGGGCGGGGCGGGCAGCTGTCCGTGTTCCGCTATGGCCGGCTCCGCGCCGACCGGCGCGGAGCCCGCGGCGGAGGCGAGCCCCGCCATGTCGACCTGGCGGCCGCGGGAGCGGCCGAAGAGGGACGTGCGGTTCTGCCGGCCCAAGGCCTTCAGGCGCGCCTTGTGCAGGCGGTTCTGATCGCGCCTGCGGTGCCGGTCCGCCGCCTTCTCCCGCCGGTCCTCGCGGACCTCGTCGACGGCCTCGTCGAGCGTGCGGACGCCTTCGAGGAGCATGAGGGACCACGCACCGAAGGTCTCCCGGGGGGCCCGCAGCCAGCGGACCATGCGGATCTGCGGCAGCGGGCGCGGGATCAGGCCCTGCTCGCGCAAGGCCGCCCTGCGGGTCTGCTTCAGGGCCCGGTCGAAGAGGACCGCCGCGGACAGCGACATGCCGGCGAAGAACTGCGGGGCGCCGTCGTGGCCGATCCCGCGGGGCGCGTGCACCCAGTTGAACCAGGCCGCCGCGCCGGCGAACAGCCACACCAGCATGCGAGACCCCAGCGCGGCATCGCCGTGGCTCGCCTCGCGGACGGCGAGGACCGAGCAGAACATCGCCGCGCCGTCCAGGCCGAACGGGACCAGGTACTCCCAGCCGCCCGACAGGTTCAGGTTCTGCCGCCCGAAGCCGACCAGCCCGTGGAAGGAGAGCGCGGCCGCGACCGCCGCACAGCAGAAGAGCAGGACGTAGGAAGCGGTCCCGTAGACGGCTTCCTTGCGGCGCCGGCGCTCCTCGCTGCGCTCCCAGGAGTCCTCCGCCGCAGCCTTCTCGCCCTCGCGCTTGCCCCGGGCCAGTACCGCAACCGCCGCAAGTACGCCCAGGATCAGCAGGCTGCCGGGCAGCAGCCAGTCCAGCGATATGTCGGTCAGTCTCATGCGGATGTCCCTTGCCTTCGCTTATGCGGCCTACCGGGGCCATGGTGGCGCAGGAGATCCGCTTCGCACGCGGGTTTCGGGGCAAGTGGACGCCATCGGGGGCCGCGGCCCGCCGGATAGGGTGTTGTGGCTCGAACTGCCGTATGGACACCGGGTGTTGCGTTCGAACGGCGTCAGCCGGACGGGTGGGAATGGCGCCCGCTGTTCTGGCCGGCGGTGCGGATCGCCGTGCCGGCGGGGCGGAACGTTACGCCGCCGTGCGGGCCGCGAGGCGGGCGATGCGGTCCTCGTCGGACGTGCGGGGGCAGGTGACGCAGGTGTCCTTCGGGCGGATCGTGTAGAAGAGGCAGCAGCTCGCGCGGTCCCGCGTCGGCATGCGGGCCCCGTCCGGCGCCGTGAGCGTACGGAAGCCCGCTCCTGCGGCGTACGGAGCCGTCGAGCCGGGCAGGAGCGCCTCCAGCTCGGCGATCGCGCGGTCCTCCTCGTCCAGCATCCGGCCCACGTACCACAGGCTCGCCACGATGTCGTCCGTCGCCATGCCCCACAGGGCGCGCCGCCTGCGCCGCATGCGCGGACCGAAGGCCTCCAGCAGCGGTTCGAGGTGCTGCGCCACCGCGGCGCGCACCTCGGCCCGCAGCGCCTCGCCGTCGGGCACGACCCGGGCCCCGGGGAGGTCCGCCGCCGGATCGTCCGGCAGGCAGGCGAAGGACTCCGTGTGCACGCTCATGATGCCGCCTGCCCGGTGGTACGCGACCTGCTGCAGCCGCGGCACGCGGCGTTCCAGGAACCACGGGGCGGTGATCAGCAGGCAGGCGGGCCAGGCGTAGCGGTGCAGGCCGAACGTGGCGACCACGTCGGGCCGGGCCTCGCGGCCGTAGTCCCGCATGATCTGCGCCTTGTCCCACGCCAGGTAGGCCTCCACCGCGGGGCCGCCCGCCGCGAGCTCGTCCGCGCCGATCCACCCCACACCGCGGGGGGCGGGCTCGTGCGCGGCGCGCTCGACGACCCGGAGGCCGTCGTACGCCTCCGTCAGCCGTGCGTACGCGCCCGCCAGGGGGGAAGTGGCGGCGGGGGCGGGCGCGGACATGGCGGATCACCGATTCGGTCGGGCGAACAAAGGTAAGCCTTACCTTAACTGACGGTGGTGGGTTTGTATGCCCTTTTCCGGGCCGATCTCAACTATTCTCCCGAGAGGCCGAGACCCACAGGAGGACCGAGTGCACGAGGCGGCCCACGCAGGGGTGTCGGCGCTGATCCCGACGCAGAAGGTGCTGCGCCATTCCGTACGGGCGCAGGTGCTGGAGGCGCTGCGCAACGCCCTCGTCGACGGTGAGCTGGAGCCCGGGGGGATCTACTCCGGCCCCGCGCTGGCGGACCGTTTCGGCGTGTCCGCGACGCCGGTCCGCGAGGCGATGCAGCAGCTGGCCCTGGAAGGGGCCGTGGAGTGCCTGCCGAACCGGGGCTTCCGGGTGCTGTCGCGGACACCGCGGGCCCTGGCGGAGCTGGCCGAGGTGCGGGCGCTGCTGGAAGTGCCCGTCATGCTGCGGCTGGCGCGGACCGTCGCCCCGGAGACCTGGGCGGCCCTGCGGCCGGCGGCCGCCGCCACCGCCGACGCCGCCGCGGCCGGGGACCCGGCCCGCTACGCGGAGGCCGATCGGGACTTCCACCGGCAGGTCCTCGGCCTCGCCGGCAACGAGCAGCTCGTCCAGGTCGCGGAGGAGCTGCACCGCCGCTCCCAGTGGCCGCTGCCAGGGGCTCCGCGGGTGCGGCGCGCCGATCTCGTCGCCGACGCCGCCGAGCACGCGGCCCTGCTGGAGGCGCTGGTCGCCGGTGAGCTGGCGGCCGTGGAGACGCTGGTGCGGGAGCACTTCGCCGGGTCCGCCGCCTGAGCGGCCGCGTCGCCCCGGACCGCCGGGCAGGCCGTCCCCCTCGGGTCCCGCTGGTCCGGGCCGGGCGCCGGTGCCGTGCGCCGCACGGCGGGAGGGCTGCCCGCGTGCCCGGCCGCGCGGGCGGCCCGGCACGCGGGCGGGGCGCGGTGTCCGACCGCTCGGGTCAGGCCGGATCCGGAAGGGACGGCCTCGGGTGGAGCTGGTCCGCGAGCCAGGTCGGGATGCCGCCCAGGAGGTGGAACAGGCGGTGCGCCTCGGCGCGCAGCCGGCTGGCCTCCGGTTCCGGCTCCGCCTCCGCGAGCGCCGCCAGGGCCGGCGCCGTGCCGACGAGGAAGCCCAGCTCCTCGCGGATGCGGAGCGACTCCGCGAAGCCCTTGCGGGCCTCCGCGACCTCCCCGTCGCGCAGGGCCAGCGCGGCCAGGTGCCGCCAGGTGAACGACAGCAGCAGCGTGTCCCCGTTGGCCGCAGCCCCCGCGTGGGCGCGCCGGTAGGCGGGGCGGGCCGACTGGGGGGCGTCCGCCAGGTGCTCGGCCACCAGGCCCCGGCGGAAGTCCAGCAGCGGACGGGTGCGGGAGCCCGGGGACAGCAGGGCGGCCGCACGGCCCAGTGCCGAGCGGGCCTCGTCGGAGCGGTCGCGCACCCCGAGGACCGTGGCCGCGTACGCCAGGTGGCCGCGCTCGCAGGCCGCCGCGCCGCGCTCGTCGTCGTCCCCGGCCACCGCTTCCGCGACGCGCAGCGCGTCCTCCGCCTCCGCCCAGCCCCGGCCGGTGAACAGGCACCGCTCCACCAGCAGCGCCGTCCGCTGCACGGCGGCTCCGGCGTCCTCCTGGTGCGCGGTCAGCAGGGCCGCCGCGTCGGTCCAGCAGCCGCGCGAGCGCAGCCGCCATATCGCCCGCTGGAGGGGGTCGTCCCCCCCGGTGGTTCCGGCACCGGACATGGCGGTGTCCGCCACATTGCCCTCCCCAAAGCAACCAAGCAGCACGTCTTCGAGCCCTGGGGCGAAATGAGAGCACGGATCGGCGGGTTCGGCCAAGGGGTCGGGTGAACTCTTTCACAAAGTCCGGACACCTCGTCAGCACCGTGCATCCCACACGGAACAACCGGCTCTGTGGAACGCCTCAGCTCATGCGCAGTGCCAGGAAGAAGTCGAGCTTGTCCTCCAGGCGGGACAGGTCGCGGGACGTCAACTGCTCGATTCGCCCGACCCGGTAGCGCAGGGTGTTGACGTGCAGGTGCAGCCGCGACGCGCAGCGCGTCCACGAGCCGTCGCAGTCGAGGAACGCCTCCAGCGTCGGGATGAGCTCCGCACGGTGGCGGCGGTCGTAGTCCCGCAGCGGATCCAGCAGGCGCGCCGTGAACGCGCGGCGCACGTCGTCCGGGACGAACGGCAGCAGCAGCACGTGCGAGGCGAGCTCGTGGTGCCCGGCCGCGCAGACCCGGCCGGGACGCGCCGCGGCGACCCGCCGGGCGTGCCGGGCCTCCTCCAGCGCACCGCGCAGCCCCTCGGCGGAGTGCACGGCGGCGCTGACGCCGAGGGTGAGGCGGCCGTCGTCGGCGAGGCCCGCGCGCAGCGGCTCCCGTACGGTCGCGAGCAGCTCGTCGGCGTGCAGGGCGGCCTCCGGGGCCTTGTCCTCGCCGCCCTCCCCGGTCTGTGCGGGCAGCGGCACCAGGGCGATGGCCTCGTCGCCCGTGTGGGCGACCGCGATCCGGTCCGAGGGCTCCGGGCCGGACACGGACGGGTCGACGAGGATCTCCTCCAGCAGCGACTGCGCCACCGGCCCGCCGGGGATGTCGCCGCCCTCCCAGTCCACCCGGGCCACGACGACCTGCCAGTGCGGGGCCGCGCCGAGCCCCGGCAGCAGCACCGGGGCGGCGACGCGCAGGCGCGCGGCGATCTCGGCGGGCGGAGCGCCCGTCTGGACGAGCTCCAGCACCTCCTGGGCCAGGCGGCGGCGCACCGTGCGGGCGGCGTCGCGCCGGTCCCGCTCGACGGCGATCAGCTGGGTGACGCCCTGGAGCAGGTCGAGCCGCTCCGCCGGCCAGTCGCCCGCGTCGGCCTCGACGGCCAGCAGCCAGTCCGACAGCACGCTCTCGCGCACGTCGCGCCCGCCCGGGCCGCCCGGGGCGCGGCCCGCTCCCCTGATCGGGAAGAGCGAGTAGGCAATACCCTGGAGGGAGATCCGGTGCGGGCCCCTGCGCCCGGTGCGGACCGCCGCGAGGTGCTCGCCGGCCAGGGCCGCACAGACGCCCGGCGGCAGGGGTTCTCCCGCTCCGGCGATCTGCCGGCCCGTGGGGGACAGCACCCACGCGCGCAGATCGAGGTCGGTGGTGAGCAGATCCAGCACCACGTCCGGGCCGCCGCCCGCGGGACCGGAGGTCATCAGCCGGCGGTGGCGGTCGACGACGGCCGCGAGGTCGCCGGCGCGCTCGCCGGAGACCTGCCGCACCACGTACTCCGTGATGGTGGCGAATGCAACGTCCTCGTTCACCGCGAACAGCGGGAGCCGGTGGTGCCGGCAGGCGGCGACGAGGTCGTCCGGGATGTCGCCCAGCTCCGCCTCGCCGGCGGCGAGGCCGGCGACGCCCGCGCTCGCGAGGATTCGTACGAACGGCTCGGAGTCGGCTGAATTTCTTCGCCACGCCAGGCCCGTCAGGACGAGTTCGCCGCCGGTGAGGTACCGGCTGGGATCCCTCAGGTCCGTCGTCATGACGCCGCGGACCGTCCGGTCGAGTTCGTCCTCGCCGCCCAGCAGCCGCAGCCCCAGCGCCTCGGTTTCCAGCAGTGCGCGCAGCCGCATGGTGTCGCCGCCGATCTGTCTCGAATGTTGCCGTAGGAAATCGGGCAGGTCAGTGCATCCTGCCTTTCATACGAATCTACAAGACGAGGGAGGCCGCCAGCCAACTCCTTCATGGTTTCGGTGACTGCACCACGAGGACGCGCGGCTTGTGTACTGACTCCACACCGCGTTGACAGCACGTGAACGACCAGTCGAGGGCCCTTCGGCCTCCTGGCCCCAAGCGAACGACCCGATTACAAGAAGAGAGCCGCACATGGACTTCCTTCGCCCCGCCGGCTGGGAGGAGGCACTCGCCGCCAAGGCCGAGTACCCCACAGCCGTGCCGATTGCGGGTGGCACCGACATCATGGTCGAGATCAACTTCGACCACCGCCGTCCGGAGTACCTCCTCGACCTGAACCGCATCGCACTGCTGCGGGAGTGGGAGGTAGGCGAGGAGGTCACCAGGGTCGGCGCCTCCGTCCCGTACACGCACATCATGGAGAACCTGCGCGAGACGCTCCCCGGCCTCGCGCTCGCCTCGCACACGGTCGCCTCCCCGCAGATCCGCAACCGCGGCGGCGTCGGCGGCAACCTGGGCTGCGCCTCTCCCGCGGGCGACTCCCACCCCGCCCTCCTCGCCGCCGGCGCGGAGGTCGAGGTGGAGTCCGTCCGCGGCAGCCGCATGATCCCGATCGACGAGTTCTACACCGGCGTCAAGCGCAACGCGCTCGCCGCCGACGAGCTCATCAAGGCGATCCACGTCAAGAACGCCACCGGTCCGCAGCAGTACTCCAAGGTCGGCACCCGCAACGCGATGGTCATCGCCGTGTGCGCCTTCGGCCTCGCGCTGCACCCCGAGACCCGCACCGTGCGGACGGGCATCGGCTCGGCCGCGCCCACGCCCATCCGGGCGAAGGCCGCCGAGGAGTTCCTGAACGCCGCCCTGGAGGAGGGCGGCTTCTGGGACAACGGCAAGGTCATCACCCCGTCGATCGCCAAGCAGTTCGGTGAGCTCGCCTCCGGCGCCTGCAACCCGATCGACGACGTCCGCGGCACGGCGAAGTACCGCCGGCACGCGGTCGGCATCATGGCTCGCCGCCAGCTCGTCTGGACGTGGGAGCAGTACCGCGGCACGAACGGCCGCCCGTTTGAAGGGGCTGCGTAACCATGCGCGTCAATTTCACTGTCAACGGTCGTCCGCAGCAGGCCGACGACGTCTGGGAGGGCGAGTCCCTCCTCTACGTCCTGCGCGAGCGCCTGGGCCTGCCAGGCTCGAAGAACGCCTGCGAGCAGGGCGAGTGCGGATCCTGCACCGTACGCCTCGACGGCGTGCCCGTCTGCTCCTGTCTCGTCGCCGCCGGCCAGGTCGAGGGCCGCGACGTCGTGACCGTCGAAGGACTGGCCGACTTCGCCCGCAAGCGCGAGGAGCACGGCCACGGCGGCGCCTGCGGCAGCGGGGCCTGCGGCGGCGGCGCGGCCGACGTGTCCACGGACGAGGCGCAGCGCTGGTCCGCGAAGGGCACCGACTCGCAGACCGGCGAGGGCGTGGAGCTGTCCGGCATCCAGCAGGCGTTCATCGACGCCGGCGCCGTCCAGTGCGGCTTCTGCACCCCGGGCCTGCTCGTCCAGGCCGACGCCCTGCTGGAGCAGAACCCGGACCCGACCGACCAGGACATCCGCGAGGCCCTGTCCGGCAACCTCTGCCGCTGCACGGGCTACGAGAAGATCCTCGACGCGGTCCGCCTCGCGGCCGCCCGCCAGGGAGAGGCGGTCTGACCATGGCCCACACCCGCACCACTCCGTCCGGCACGCCGACGAACGTCTCCCAGAAGCACGCCCAGGGCGGCATCGGCGAGTCCACGCTCCGCCCCGACGGCACCCTCAAGGTCACCGGCGAGTTCGCGTACTCCTCCGACATGTGGCACGAGGACATGCTGTGGGGCCAGACCCTGCGCAGCCCCGTCGCGCACGCCGAGATCGCGGGCATCGACATCTCCGAGGCACTGGCCGTCCCGGGCGTCCACTCGGTCCTCACCTACGCGGACCTGCCGACCGAGGTGAAGAACTACGGCCTGGAGATCCAGGACACCCCGGTGCTCGCCAACGGCCGGGTACGCCACCACGGAGAGCCGGTGGCCCTCGTCGCCGCCGACCACCCCGAGACGGCCCGCCGGGCCGCCGCCAAGATCAAGGTGGACTACCGGGAGCTGCCGCTCGTCACCGACGAGGCCTCCGCCCTCGCCCCCGGCGCGCCGCTGATCCACGAGGGCCGCGACGACCACCACGCCGGGCACGTCCCGCACCCGAACATCGTGCACCGCCAGCCCATCGTCCGCGGCAACGTGGAGGAGGCCCGCAAGCGCGCCGACGTCATCGTCGAGGGCGAGTACACCTTCGGCATGCAGGACCAGGCCTTCCTCGGCCCCGAGTCCGGCCTCGCCGTACCCGGCGAGGACGGCGGCGTCGACCTGTACGTCGCCACCCAGTGGCTGCACTCCGACCTCCGGCAGATCGCCCCCGTCCTCGGCCTGCCCGAGGAGAAGGTCCGCATGACGCTGTCCGGCGTCGGCGGCGCCTTCGGCGGCCGCGAGGACATCTCCATGCAGATCCACGCCTGCCTGCTGGCCCTCGCCACGAACAAGCCGGTCAAGATGGTCTACAACCGGTTCGAGTCCTTCTTCGGCCACGTGCACCGCCACCCGGCCAAGCTGTACTACGAGCACGGCGCCACCAGGGACGGCAAGCTCACGCACATGAAGTGCCGGATCGTCCTGGACGGCGGCGCCTACGCGTCGGCCTCCCCGGCCGTCGTCGGCAACGCCTCCTCGCTGTCCGTCGGCCCGTACGTCGTCGACGACGTCGACATCGAGGCCATCGCCCTCTACACCAACAACCCGCCCTGCGGCGCCATGCGCGGCTTCGGCGCCGTCCAGGCCTGCTTCGCGTACGAGGCCCAGATGGACAGGCTGGCGGCGAAGCTGGGCATGGACCCGGTCGAGTTCCGGCAGCTCAACGCCATGGAGCAGGGCACGGTCATGCCGACCGGGCAGGTCGTGGACTCCCCGGCCCCGGTCGCCGAGCTGCTGCGCCGGGTCAAGGCCCGCCCGCTGCCGCCGGAGCGCCAGTGGGAGACCGCGGGCGAGGGCGCGGACGTCCGCGCGCTGCCCGGCGGCCTGTCGAACACCACCCACGGCGAGGGCGTCGTCCGGGGCGTCGGCTACGCGGTCGGCATCAAGAACGTCGGCTTCTCCGAGGGCTTCGACGACTATTCCACCGCCCGCGTGCGCCTGGAGGTCATCGGCGGCGAGGCCGTCGCCATGGTCCACACCGCCATGGCGGAGGTCGGCCAGGGCGGCGTCACCGTCCACGCCCAGATCGCCCGCACGGAGCTCGGCGTCACCCACGTGACGATCCACCCCGCCGACACCCGGGTCGGCTCCGCCGGCTCCACGTCCGCCTCCCGGCAGACGTACATGACCGGCGGCGCGGTGAAGAACACCTGCGAGGCCGTCCGCGAGAAGGTCCTGGAGATCGGCCGCCGGAAGAACGGCAGCTACCACCCCGCGTGGGCCACCGCCGAGCTGCTGCTGGAGGGCGGCAAGGTCGTCACCGACGGCGGCGAGGTCCTCGCGGACATCGCGGAGCTGCTGGAGGGCGAGGAGCCCATCGACCTGGAGCTGGAGTTCCGCCACCGCCCGACGGCCGCGTTCGACCTCGTCACCGGCCAGGGCGACGGCCACGTCCAGTACACCTTCGCCGCGCACCGCGCGGTGGTCGAGGTGGACACCGAGCTCGGCCTCGTCAAGGTCGTCGAGCTGGCCTGCGCCCAGGACGTCGGCAAGGCCCTCAACCCGCTGTCGGTGGTCGGCCAGATCCAGGGCGGCACGACGCAGGGCCTCGGCGTCGCGGTGATGGAGGAGATCATCGTCGACCCGAAGACCGCGAAGGTGCGCAACCCCTCCTTCACGGACTACCTGATCCCGACGATCCTCGACACCCCGAGCATCCCGGTCGACTACCTGGAGCTCGCCGACCCGAACGCGCCGTACGGCCTGCGCGGGCTCGGCGAGGCCCCCACCCTGTCGTCCACCCCGGCCGTCCTCGCGGCGATCCGGGCGGCGACCGGCCTGGAGCTCACCAAGACGCCGATCCGCCCGGAGGCCCTCACCGGCACCCTGTAGGACGGCGTCCTCCGGGGGCCGACAGGCCCCCGGACCGCGAACTCTCCGGGCGGCGCGCCGGCAGCGCCCCGCGCCCCGCCGCACCGCCCGGAGCCGACGACGTCCGGGACGCCCGCCGCACCGCTCGCGGCCCGTCCCCGGCATCACCCCCACGCGAAAACCGGCGGCACCGGCACCCCGGGGCCGTCACCGAAGGCAGTACCAGTACCGCAGAACCCCCGCAGTACCGCAGTACCCGCAGTACACGCAGTGCAATTCGCGTCGCCTCGGGCCGTCACCCCGGGTCGTGCAGCCGAACGGCATTTCCCAAATCCCGCAGAACGCCTGGCATTCCAGGTGCGGGTGCCCCTTTGAACCTTGGGAGTTTAGGCACCATGACCCAATCGTCTGTGGAGCCCAAGACCACCGCGGAAGAGGCCGGCGACGGCTCTCGCAATCCCGCCGGGCGTTCTTGGCTCGACCGGTACTTCCACATCACCCATAGAGGGTCGAGCGTCGGCAATGAGATTCGTGGCGGCGTCACGACGTTCATGGCGATGGCGTACATCCTCCTGCTCAATCCCCTGATCCTCTCCGGCAAGGACGCCGCCGGGGACACCATGAGCCAGAAGGCGCTGATCACGGCGACCGCGTTCGCCGCGGCCGTGACCACCCTCCTCATGGGCTTCGTCGGCAAGGTGCCCCTCGCGCTGGCCGCCGGCCTCTCCGTCTCCGGCGTGCTCGCCTCGCAGGTGGCCCCGCAGATGACCTGGCCGCAGGCCATGGGCATGTGCGTCATGTACGGCGTCGTGATCTGCCTCCTGGTCGTCACCGGCCTCCGCGAGATGATCATGAATGCGATCCCGCTGGCCCTCAAGCACGCGATCACCATGGGCATCGGACTCTTCGTCGCACTCATCGGCCTGGTGAAGGCCGGGTTCGTGCACGAGAACCCCGCCCCCGGCGGCGGCCCCGTCACCCTCGGCCCGGCGGGCGAGCTGGCCGGCTGGCCGGTGCTGCTCTTCTCCGTCACCCTCCTGCTCATCTTCATGCTGCAGGCCCGCAAGGTCCCCGGCGCGATCCTCATCGGCATCGGCGTCGGCACCGTCCTCGCGGTCGTCCTGAACGCGGTCGCCGACATCGACCCGAAGGCCTGGGCCAGCGGCCCGCCGGAGCTGAACGGCTCGGCGGTCTCCCTGCCGGACTTCTCGCTCTTCGGGCAGGTCGAGTTCGGCGGCTGGGGCGAGGTCGGCGCGATGACCGTCGGCATGATCGTCTTCACGCTGGTGCTGGCCGGCTTCTTCGACGCGATGGCCACCATCATCGGCGTCGGCACCGAGGCCAAGCTGGCCGACGACAAGGGCCGCATGCCGGGCCTGTCGAAGGCCCTCTTCATCGACGGCGCCGGCGGCGCCATCGGCGGCGTCGCCGGCGGCAGCGGCCAGACCGTGTTCGTCGAGTCCGCCACCGGCGTCGGCGAGGGCGCCCGCACGGGCCTGGCGTCGGTCGTCACCGGCCTGTTCTTCGCCCTGTGCATCTTCTTCACCCCGATCACGCAGATCGTCCCCGGCGAGGTCGCCTCGGCCGCGCTCGTCGTGATCGGCGCCATGATGATGCAGAACGCCCGGCACGTGGACTGGGCGGACGCCGCCACCGCCGTGCCGGTCTTCCTCACCGTCGTGATCATGCCGTTCACGTACACGATCACGGCCGGCGTCGCCGCCGGTGTCATCTCCCACGTCGCCATCAAGGTCGCGCAGGGCAAGGCCCGCGAGATCGGCGCGTTCATGTGGGCGCTCACCGCGATCTTCGTGGTGTTCTTCGCGCTCGACCCGATCGAGGGCTGGCTCGGCGTCCACTGACGCGGGGCCCCGGCCCCGACCCTCCACGCATCCGATACTGGAACCGAACCCCCTCCAGGAGGCCCCCATGCTGGACATCGCCGAAGAGCTGAACCGGTGGGTCGGGCAAGGGCGCGACTTCGCCGTGGCCACCGTCGTGGCGGTCACCGGCAGTGCGCCCCGGCAGCCCGGGGCGGCCCTCGCCGTCGACTCGGCGGGGACAGCCGTCGGCTCGGTCTCCGGCGGATGCGTGGAGGGCGCGGTGTACGACCTGTGCGTGCAGGCGCTCCAGGACGGCGAGACCGTCCTGGAGCGCTTCGGATACAGCGACGACGACGCGTTCGCCGTGGGCCTGACCTGCGGCGGGATCATCGACGTCCTCGTCACCCCGGTCCGCGCCGGCGCCCCCGGGCGCCACGTCTACGAGGCCGCGCTGGCCGCCGCCGCCCGCGGCGAGGCCGCCGCCGTCGCCCGCATCGCCGAGGGGCCGCAGGAACTGAGGGGCGGCGCCGTGCTCGTCCGCGGCGAGGACGGCGAGGACGGCGAGGACCGCTTCCTGGGCGGCTTCGGCGGCCACCCCGAACTGGACCGCATGGTCGCCGAGGAGGCCCGCGCCCTGCTCGACGCAGGGAAGACCGGCGTCCTGGAGGTCGGCGCGGACGGCCGGCTGTGCGGCGAGCCGCTCAAGGTGCTCGTCGAGTCCAGCGTCCCGCCCCCGCGGATGATCGTCTTCGGGGCCATCGACTTCGCGTCCGCCCTCGTGCGGATCGGCAAGTTCCTCGGCTACCACGTGACGCTGTGCGACGCGCGGCCCGTCTTCGCGACGAAGCAGCGCTTCCCCGAGGCCGACGAGATCGTCGTCGACTGGCCCCACCGCTACCTGGAGGGCACGGAGACCGACGGCCGGACGGTGCTGTGCGTCCTCACCCACGACGCCAAGTTCGACGTGCCCCTGCTGCGCCTCGCCCTGCGCCTGCCCGTCGCCTACGTCGGCGCCATGGGCTCCCGCAAGACCCACGAGGACCGCAACCGGCGGCTGCGCGACGTCGGCGTCACCGAGCTCGAACTGGCCCGCCTGCGCTCCCCGATCGGCCTGGACCTCGGCGCCCGCTCCCCGGAGGAGACCGCCCTGTCCATCGCCGCCGAGATCGTCGCCAACCGGCGGGGCGGCTCCGGGGCCGCGCTGACCGGCGCGCACATCCCCATCCACCCGGACACCTCGACCACCGCGGCCCGGCGCATCGGCTCCGTGGCCTGACGGGCGGGCCCGTACGGAAAAAGAGGGCGCGTCGTGAGGCTTGCGCCCTGCTGGGCTCCCCCCTATTTTTACCGGCCGGTAACAGCGCCTTTCCGCCTGGGAGTTGAGCGATGCCCCGGACCGCCCGCACCGCCCGTACGCCTGTCCGCACGCTCCTCGCCGGCGGCGTGCTCGCCGCCGCGGCCCTCGCGGCGGCCGCCGCACCCGCACCCGCCGCACCCGCCGGCCCCGACGCGGCCGGGCTGCGCGAGGTGCTCTTCGTCGGCAACAACTGGGAGGGCACCGCCGACGTCCTCGCCTCCACCGGCGGCATGGAGCACATCGGCCGCATCAACGTCGTCCCCGACAAGGAGGAGCGCCTCCGGGAGATCCACCTCAACCCGGTGAAGCTCGCCTTCTTCCTCGGAATCCGGCACAGCGCCGGCGAGGGCCACGACCAGCTCGTCGACGACATGTACACCACCCCCGACGGCTCCGCCGTGGTCGTCTCCCGCCCGAGCTTCGCCGACGTCGTCTCCCTCGACCTGCGCACCGGCCGCGTCAACTGGCGCTTCCCCGTCTCCGGATACCGCTCCGACCACATGGCCGTCTCGCCCGACGGCACCCGGGTCGCGGTGTCCGCGTCCACCTCGAACACCGTCCACGTCCTCGACATCGCGACCGGCCGCCAGGTCGGCTCGTTCGCCACCGGCGACAAGCCGCACGAGAACACCTTCTCCCGCGACGGCCGGCTGATCTGGAACGCCTCCATCGGCGAGGTCAACACCGCCCTGGACGCGCCCTGGCTCGACTGGACCAAGGGCGACCGGAAGTTCACCGTCGTGGACGCGCAGACCTTCCGCACCGTCCGCACCGTCGACATGCGCGAACGCCTCGACGCCGCCGGCCGCTCCGACCTGTCCGACTCCATCCGGCCGAACGCCTTCACCCCGGACGAGTCGATGCTGTACTTCCAGGTGTCCTTCTTCAACGGCTTCGCCGAGTACGACGTCGCCGCCGACCGCATCACCCGCGTCAAGACCCTCCCGGCGAACCCCAAGACCCCCGCCGACCGCACGGCCTGGGTCAACGACTCCCGCCACCACGGCATGGCGATGAGCCCCGACGGCGCGAAGCTGTGCATCGCCGGCACCATGGACGACTACGCCACCGTCGTGGACCGCGCCACCCTCGCCGAGGGGCCGCTCGTCCCCGCCGACAAGCCCTACTGGGCGACCGTCAGCGGCGACGGCACAGCCTGCGTCATCTCCGAGAGCGGCTCCGACCGCGTCACCGCCATCGACTTCGCCACCGGCGAGAAGCGGGCCTCCGTCCCCGTCGGCGACCACCCGCAGCGCGTCCGCCTCGGCCGGGTCCCGGCCAACTGGACCGGGACCCGGTAACCGCGGCTCAGGACGGCAGGGAGATCCGAGCCGCCGCCATCCCGAACCCGGGGTCCGCCAGCAGCGCCCGCAGCCCGGCGGGCCCCGGCCGCAGCTCCTCGTCCCGGTAGCGGCGCACACTGCGGTGCCAGTGCAGGATCGCCGCCATCCAGTCCTCCAGCTCCCGCACGTACGCGGCGAGCGCCGCCCGCTCCGCGGCCCCCAGCCCCCGGTCGTCGCACAGCACCGGCAGCTGGTGGTCGCGGACGTGCTCGAACTCCCGGGTGCGCTGCGCCAGCAAGTCGGCGACGATCGCGGCCGCCTGCGGGTAGTCGATCCCGAAGAAGTGCTGCGCGACGAGGACATGGTTGTGCACCTCGCCCTCGAACTCGATCTCCTTGCGGTACGAGAACAGGTCGTTCACCAGGCATCCGACGTCGGCGGCGGCGCTCTCCAGCGAGCGGACCGCTCCCTCGCGGCGCAGCTCCTCCGGGAAGGCGCCGTCGCCGTGGCCGAGCCGGGCCAGGAACATCGTCAGGTCCGAGCCGAAGGTGAAGCGGCGCATCTCCGCGTAGTCCACCGGATCGGGCACCCGGTTCACGGACGTGTTGGCGATCTCCCACACCCAGGAGTCCAGCATCACCACCACATGGCGGCGGAACTCCGCGCGCGCCCCCTCGTCCAGGCCGGCCGCGGTCCGCGCCCACAGGTCCGCGAGGCCGCGCTCCAGCGCGGTGACCGGCGCCGGGCCCCCTCCCGGCTCCTGCGGCATCATCGCGGCGAGCCGGTCGGCCGCGGCCCGCGCGCCGCCGGTGTCCCGCGCCGCGCCGAACACCCGCGGGTAGTAGTCGTCCCCGTACGTGCCCCAGGCCAGCCACTGCGCGCCCAGCGACAGCGCCTCCGGCGAGGCGTCCGGGTCGATGCCCGCCGCGCACAGCGCCAGGTCCATCCCGTCCAGGGTGTCGTCGGTCCAGACGTCCGAGCCGGGGTCGCCGGGCTGCGGGTCGAGCATCCCCATGCGCCGGCACCACGCGGCCAGTTCGCGGCGCGCCCGGTCCAGGTGCGGGTTGAGGGACAGTGCGAAGGGAAGGTCGATGTCCGGCAGGATCCGCCGGCCCACCTTCCGGAACGGCACGTGCGAGAACCGGCGCCGGCGCAGCTCCAGCGCGCGGGGCGTGAGGACCGAGCGCCAGTCCAGGGCCGCCGTCCCGAGGCCGCCGGGCAGGAACGGCAGGGTGCGCGGGGCGGAGCGCCGCGCCTCCTCGTTCATGTACCGGCTGGAGGCCATGTGCCACTCGTGGCCGCCGGACTGCCAGTCCTGCAATCCCTTCGCGTACGCCAGGACGGCCGCGGCCTCGTCCGGGCCGAGCCCGTGCCGGGCGGCGAGCGCGGGCACCTCCACGAGGGCCGTGTAGTCGAACTGCTCCAGCCGGGACGTCAGCAGGTCGTTCGCCAGGTCGGCGGCCTCCTGGGTGGTGCAGCCCAGGAACGTCTCCAACACCAGGACCGCGTTGGAGAGTTCGCCCTCCTCCTCCACCTCGCGCCGGTACGAGAAGATGTCGTTGCGGATGTGCACCGCATCCGAGAAGGCGTCCCGCAGCACCTGGAGCGGCCGCGCGTGCGCCACCCGCGCCGGGACCTCCGCCGCCACGTACTCGACGAGCCCCGCCGACCAGGGCGCCCCGCCGACCTTGCGGCGCATCTCGATGTACTCCAGCGGGTTCGCGACCCGCCCCATGCCGATGTTGTGCAGCTCCCACATCGACTCGTTCAGCAGGTTCCGGGTCGACTCGGAGAACCGTTCCCTCCAGTCCGCGGACATCGCCGGGACCGTGCGCTGCCACAGGTCCTTCAGGCCCGCCTCGACGGGATTGGCCGGCGCGGGGAAACCGTCCGCGAGGTCCATCGGCATGAACGCCGCCAGGCCGTCGAGGTACGTCCGCGCGCCCTCGCGGTCCCCGGTGCGCTTGTACAGCTCCAGGAAATGGTCGTCGAAGAAGAACACCCACACGTACCAGTCGGTGACCAGCTCCAGCGCATCGGCACCGCAGTCGGGGTGGGTGTAGGCGCACAGCAGCGCGTAGTCGTGCGCGTCGAGGTCCTCCTGCGTCCAGACGCCGGAGCCCTCCAGCATCCCGAAGCTGCGGGCCCAGCGCCGGGTGTGCTCCCGGGCGGCCTCCAGGTGCGGGTTGAGTCTCGCCGGATACGGCACATGGAAATCCGGCAGGCGGAACGGCTGGGTCACGACGGAGGATGCCTTTCGGTCCGGGGCTGCGGAGGGCCGTACCCGTCCCCGGACACCGTCCCCCCGCACGGGATCGGCAGTGCCCTACCCGCGCCCCGGCCGCCCCAAGTGCCGCTTCACCGCATCAGGTGAAGCGGCACCGTCCACCGCACGCCGCCGCCCTGCGGACGCTAGAGGCGGTGCGGAGGCGTGCGGGCCGGCGTCAGTCGCCGTCGGACTCCAGGTTGCCCTCCGTGTCCAGGTACACCTGTCGGAGCGCCTCCAGGACCTGCGGGTCCGGCTTCTCCCACATGCCGCGGGACTCCGCCTCCAGAAGCCGCTCGGCGATGCCGTGCAGCGCCCAGGGGTTGGCCTCCTCCAGGAACGCGCGGTTCTCCGGGTCCAGGACGTACGTCTCGGTCAGCTTGTCGTACATCCAGTCCGCGACCACGCCCGTCGTGGCGTCGTACCCGAACAGGTAGTCCACCGTCGCCGCCAGCTCGAAGGCGCCCTTGTAGCCGTGGCGGCGCATCGCCTCGATCCACCGCGGATTGACCACGCGGGCACGGAAGACGCGGCTCGTCTCCTCCACCAGGGTGCGGGTCTTGACCGTCTCCGGGCGGGTCGAGTCGCCGATGTACGCCTCCGGCGCCGTGCCGCGCAGCGCGCGGACCGTCGCCACCATGCCGCCGTGGTACTGGAAGTAGTCGTCCGAGTCGGCGATGTCGTGCTCGCGCGTGTCGGTGTTCTTCGCGGCCACCGTGATCCGCTTGTACGCGGACTCCATCTCGGCGCGCGCCGGGCGGCCCTCCAGGCCGCGGCCGTACGCGTAGCCGCCCCACACCGTGTACACCTCCGCCAGGTCGGCGTCGGTGCGCCAGTCCCGGGAGTCGATCAGCTGGAGGATGCCCGCCCCGTAGGTGCCCGGCCGGGAGCCGAAGATGCGGGTCGTGGCGCGCCGCTCGTCGCCGTGCTCGGCCAGGTCGGCCTGCGCGTGGGCCCGTACGAAGTTCTGCTCCGCCGGCTCGTCGAGCGCGGCCACGAGCCGTACCGCGTCGTCGAGGAGGCCGATGACGTGCGGGAAGGCGTCCCGGAAGAAGCCGGAGATGCGCAGCGTGACGTCGATGCGGGGCCGGCCCAGCTCGGCGGGCGGGATCGCCTCCAGCGACGTCACCCGGCGCGAGGCCTCGTCCCACACCGGGCGCACGCCGAGGAGGGCCAGCGCCTCGGCGACGTCGTCGCCGGCGGTGCGCATGGCGCTCGTGCCCCACAGGGACAGGCCCACCGACGCCGGCCACTCGCCGTTGTCGGTGCGGTAGCGCTCCAGCAGCGACTCGGCCAGCGCCTGGCCGGTCTCCCAGGCCAGTCGGGAGGGGACGGCCTTCGGGTCGACGGAGTAGAAGTTGCGGCCGGTCGGCAGCACGTTGACCAGGCCGCGCAGCGGCGAGCCGGACGGGCCGGCCGGGACGAACCGGCCGTCGAGCGCGGCCACCACGTGCGCGATCTCGTCGGTGGTGCCGGCCAGGCGGGGGACGACCTCGCGGGCCGCGAAGTCCAGCACCGCCGCGACCTGCTGCGGGTGCCCGGCGGCGACCCGCGACACGGCGGCCGGGTCCCAGCCGGCGTCCTCCATCGCCTGCACCAGCCCGCGCGCCGCCTCCTCCGCCGCGTCGGCGGAGGTGCGGGTCGCCTTGGACTCGTCCAGACCGAGGGCCTCGCGCAGCCCGGGCAGGGCGGTGGTGCCGCCCCAGATCTGGCGGGCGCGCAGGATCGCCAGGACCAGGTTGACGCGGGCCTCCCCGGCGGGGGCGCCGCCGAGGACGTGCAGGCCGTCGCGGATCTGCGCGTCCTTCACCTCGCACAGCCAGCCGTCGACGTGCAGGAGGAAGTCGTCGAAGCCGTCGTCGTCCGGGCGCTCCTCCAGGCCCAGGTCGTGGTCGAGCTTCGCGGCCTGGATCAGGGTCCAGATCTGCGCGCGGATCGCCGGCAGCTTCGCCGGGTCCATCGCGGAGATCTGCGCGTACTCGTCGAGGTGCTGCTCCAGGCGTGCGATGTCGCCGTACGACTCGGCGCGCGCCATCGGCGGCACCAGGTGGTCGACGAGGGTGGCGTGCACGCGCCGCTTGGCCTGGGTGCCCTCGCCCGGGTCGTTGACGAGGAACGGGTAGACGAGCGGCAGGTCGCCGAGCGCCGCGTCGGGTGCGCAGGCCGCGGACAGGCCCGCGTTCTTGCCGGGCAGCCACTCCAGGTTGCCGTGCTTGCCGAGGTGGATCATCGCGTCGGCGCCGAAGCCGCCGTCCTCGGCGGCGGCCTGGATCCACCGGTACGCCGCCAGGTAGTGGTGCGACGGCGGCAGGTCCGGGTCGTGGTAGATCGCGATCGGGTTCTCGCCGAAGCCGCGCGGCGGCTGGATCAGGATCAGCAGGTTCCCGCGGCGCAGCGCCGCCAGGACGATGTCGCCCTCGGGGTTGGCCGAGCGGTCGACGAACATGCTGCCGGGTGCCTCGCCCCAGTGCTCCTCGACCCGCTCGCGCAGCTCGGCCGGCAGCTCGGCGTACCAGCGCTTGTAGTCGGCGGCGGGGATGCGGACCGGGTTGCGGGCGAGCTGCTCCTCCGTCAGCCAGTCCTGGTCGTGGCCGCCGGCCTCGATCAGGGCCCGGATCAGCTCGTCGCCGTCGCCGGAGACAAGGCCCGGGATGTCCTCGGCCGGCCCGAAGTCGTAGCCGCCGTCGATGAGGGCGCGCAGCAGCTCGACGGCGCTCGCCGGGGTGTCGAGGCCCACGGCGTTGCCGATCCGGGAGTGCTTCGTCGGGTACGCCGACAGCACCAGCGCGATCCTCTTGTCGGCGCGGGCGATGTGCCGCAGCCGGGCGTGCCGCACGGCGATCCCGGCGACGCGCGCGGCCCGTTCGGGGTCGGCGACGTAGGCGGGCAGCCCGTCCGCGTCGAACTCCTTGAAGGAGAACGGCACGGTGATCAGGCGGCCGTCGAACTCGGGGACGGCGACCTGCGTCGCGGCGTCCAGCGGGGACAGGCCCTCGTCGTTCTCCTCCCAGGCGCTGCGCGACCCGGTCAGGCACAGCGCCTGCAGGACGGGCACGCCGAGGCGGGCGAGCGCGCCGGCGTCCCAGGACTCGTCGTCCCCGCCGGCGGAGGCGGTCGCCGGGCGGGTGCCGCCCGCGGCGAGGACGGTCGTGACGACCGCGTCGGCGCCCTCCAGCGCGGCCAGCAGCTCGGGCTCGGGCGTGCGCAGGGAGGACACGTACAGCGGCATGGGCGAGCCGCCCGCCGCGGTGATCCCGTCGCACAGGGCGTGCACGAAGGCGGTGTTGCCGCTCATCTGGTGGGCGCGGTAGTACAGCACGGCGATCCGCGGGCCGTCCGCCGCGTCCGCGGCGTCCGGGCGCTCCAGCGGGCCCCACGTCGGCGCGGCGGCCGGCGGCTCGAAGCCGTGGCCGGTCAGCAGCACCGTGTCGGACAGGAAGCGGGCCAGCTGCTCCAGGTTGGCCGGTCCGCCGTGCGCGAGGTACGCGTGCGCCTCGGCCGCGATGCCGATCGGGACGGTCGAGGCCTCCATCAGCTGCGCGTCGGGGGCCTGTTCGCCGGTCAGGACGACCACCGGGCGGGTCTGCTCGCGGTCCAGGAGCACCTCCAGGCCGTCCTCCCAGGCGCGCAGCCCGCCGAGGAGGCGTACGACGACCAGGTCGGCGCCGTCGAGGAGGCCGGGCAGGTCGTCCAGGGGAAGGCGGGAGGGGTTCGCGAACCGGTAGGGGACGGGGCCCCCGGCGGCGCGGGCGCTGAGCAGATCGGTGTCGGACGTCGACAGCAGCAGGATCATGCGGCGGCAGGCCTTCCTCGGGGTTTCCGCGCCCCGGGCAGTGAGGACGGCGGGAGTTCCTGGCTCACCCGGCGCCGAGCGGCTGCTCTGCCGGGCTCACAGTGGCGGGACCGCGCCGGAATCACACCGGGCTTCCTCCCATGTCGCCGTCCTCGGCGATGAGCGGGCCGTGTGGCACGCCGAAGGTCATCTTAGGTGGCGCCGACCCCGCCCGGGAGTCGGGGAGGGTGGCGTCGGCCACAGCTCACGGGAGCATGGGGGGAGCGCATCGGTGGGTATGCTCGCCGCCATGCCCCAGCCCCCTTCCGCCGTATCGCGGGACGAACCGGTCATACGTGACCGCGGTGACGCCTGCCCTGGTGCACTGCGGCTCCACGCCGCCGACGACGGGTTCCTGGCCCGGATCCGGATACCCGGCGGCATCCTCGGCGCGGACGCGGCCCGGCTGCTCGCCGACGCGGCGGACCGGCTCGGCGACGGGCACATCGACCTCACCTCGCGCGGCAACGCCCAACTCCGCGGCCTCGCAGCGTCCTGCGGCGGCGAGCTCGCCGCCGTCCTGGACCGGGCCGGGCTGCTGCCGGCGCCCGGGCACGAGCGGGTCCGCAACGTCGTCGCCTCCCCGCTGACCGGCCTGGACGGGCGGGGGCGGGCGGACGTCGCACCGTGGGTCGCCCGCCTGGACCGGGAGCTGTGCGCGGAGCCGGCCGCGGCCGCGCTGTCGGGGCGGTTCCTGTTCGCCGTCGACGACGGGCGGGGCGACGTGCTGTCGCTGTCCGCCGACGTCAACGTCCTGGCGCAGGGCGGCGGACGGGCGCTGCTGTGGCTCTGCACCGGCGACGGGGCCCCGGGCATCCCGGGTACGGCGGGTGCGGGCGGTGCGGGGTCGGCGGTCGCCGCGACCGCGGGCGGTGCGGGTCCGCTCGACCTCGCGGGTGCGATCGGCGCGGCCGCCGGCGCGGGTTCGGGGGCAGGCGCCGCCGGGGACGGCGCGAGCGCGGCCGGCAACGGCCCGGCGAGCGCGGACTCCGGTGGCCCGCGGGCCGTGCTCGTGGCCGCGGATGACGTACCGCGCGCCGCGGTGGCCGCCGCGCTGTGCTTCCTCGACGCGGCCCGCGCCGCCGGCACCCGCGCCTGGCGGGTCGCCGAGCTGCCGCCCGAACACCGCCCCCGAGCGGCCGACTTGGCGGCACGGCTCGCCGCCGCCGGGATCCCGGCCGAGGTGGTTCCGCTCGCCGCCCCGCAGGGTTCCGGCGGGCCCGAGCCCCTGCCCGGCGTCGTGCGCGGAGGCCCCGGCGGAACGGCCGCGCTGTCCGTCCTCGCCCCCCTCGGCCGTCTCGACACCGCCCAGTGGCGGCTGCTGGCCGGGCTGTCGGGCGGCATGCGGCTCACGCCCTGGCGGGGCGTCGTCGTCCCCGGGCTGGCCGCCGGCGCCGCGGATTCCGCCCTCGCAGGCCTTGCCCGCGCCGGCCTCGCCACGGCCCCGGAGAGCCCCTGGCGGTCCGTCACGGCCTGTACCGGGCGCCCCGGTTGCGCCAAGGCGCTCGCCGATGTGCGGGCCGACGCGCGCGCCGTCGCCGCGCGGGCGACCGGCCCGCTCCCCGTGCACTGGTCGGGCTGCGAGCGCCGCTGCGGCCACCCCCGCGGCACCGCTTGGGTCGACCTCGTCGCCACCGGCGACGGGTACGCCGTCACCCTCGCCGCAGCCGGAACCGCCGGCCCCGCGCACCGCACCGTGAAGACTTCCGACCTGGCCGCGGTCCTCGCGGACGCACGCCGCACCGACGTACGCCGCACCGACGCGTGCCGCCCCACCTCCCACGACGCAGCGAAGAAATGAGCGAGTACACAGTGTTCGAGTACGAGAAGGACGGGGCGGAGATCTACCGCCAGTCCTTTGCCACGATCCGCGCCGAGGCGGACCTCTCCGGACTGCCCGCCTCCGTCGCGCAGGTCGCGGTGCGCATGATCCACGCCTGCGGAATGACCGACCTGCCCGCCGACCTCGGCTACACCCCGGACGTCGTGCTCCGTGCCCGGGCCGCCCTGCACGCGGGCGCGCCCATCCTCTGCGACGTGCAGATGGTCGCCAGCGGCGTCACCCGCAAGCGGCTCCCCGCCGACAACCAGGTCGTCTGCACCCTCTCCGACCCGGCCGTCCCCGAACTCGCCGCCCGCATGGGCACCACCCGCAGCGCCGCCGCCCTGGAGGTGTGGCGCGACCGCGGCCTGCTGGAGGGCTCCGTCATCGCCGTCGGCAACGCCCCGACCGCCCTGTTCCGGCTGCTGGAGATGATCGAGGAGGGCGCCCCGCGCCCGGCCGCCGTCATCGGCGTGCCCGTCGGCTTCATCGGTGCCGCCGAGTCCAAGGACGCCCTCGCCGCGCACCCCTCGAACCTCGACCACCTCGTCGTCCGCGGCCGGCGCGGCGGCAGCGCCCTCGCGGCCGCCGCCCTCAACGCGATCGCGAGCGAGGAAGAATGAGCACGACCGCAGCAACCCCCGCAGCCGCCCAGACCACCGCGGCCGCGGCCGCCGAGAGCGCCGCACCCCCGGCCAAGGGCCGCCTCTACGGTGTCGGCCTCGGCCCCGGCGACCCGTCCCTGATGACGCTGCGCGCCGTCGAGGCCATCGGCGAGGCCGACGTCGTCGCCTACCACAGCGCCCGCCACGGCCGCTCCATCGCCCGCTCCATCGCGGCCCGCCACCTGCGCGCCGACCACATCGAGGAGCCGCTGGTCTACCCGGTCACCACCGAGACCACCGACCACCCGGGCGGCTACCAGGGCGCGATGGAGGAGTTCTACGAGGCCTCGGCCGCCCGCCTGGCCGCCCACCTGGACGCCGGCCGCACCGTCGCCGTCCTCGCCGAGGGAGACCCGCTCTTCTACGGCTCCTACATGCACATGCACAAGCGGCTCGCCGACCGGTACGAGGCCGAGGTGATCCCCGGCGTGACCTCGGTCAGCGCCGCCGCCGCCCGCCTCGGCACCCCGCTCGTCGAGGGCGAGGAGGTCCTGACGATCCTCCCCGGCACCCTCCCCGAGGAGGAGCTCGCCGCTCGGCTCGCCGCCACGGACTCCGCGGTCGTCATGAAGCTGGGCCGCACCTTCCCCGCCGTGCGCCGCGCCCTGGAGACGAGCGGACGCCTCGGCGAGGCCCGCTACGTGGAGCGGGCCACCATGGAGGGCGAGCGGACCGGGCTGCTCGCCGACACAGACCCGGAGACCGTCCCGTACTTCTCCGTCGCGGTCGTCCCCAGCCGCGTCGGCAACCCCGGCAGCGTCCCCTCCGGCCCGGGCGAGGTCGCCGTCGTCGGCACCGGGCCCGCCGGACCGCTGTGGCTGACCCCCGAGACGCGGCGGGCGCTGTCCGACGCCGAGGTCCTCGTCGGCTACACCACCTACCTCGACCGGGTCCCCGCCCGCCCGGGCCAGATCCGGCACGGCTCCGACAACAAGGTCGAGGCGGAGCGCGCCGAGTTCGCGCTCGACCTCGCCCGCCGCGGCAAGCGCGTCGCCGTGGTCTCCGGCGGCGACCCGGGCGTCTTCGCCATGGCCACCGCCGTCCTGGAGGCCGCCGCGCAGGACGCGTACAAGGACGTGCCCGTACGGGTCCTGCCCGGCGTCACCGCCGCCAACGCGGCCGCCGCCGCGGCCGGCGCCCCGCTCGGCCACGACTACGCCACCGTCTCCCTGTCCGACCGGCTCAAGCCGTGGGAGGTGATCGCGGAACGGCTGCGCGCGGCCGCCGCCGCGGACCTCGTGCTCGCCCTGTACAACCCGGGCTCGCGCAGCCGGACCTGGCAGGTCGCCAAGGCCCGCGACCTGCTGCTGGAGCTGCGCTCCCCGAAGACACCGGTGGTCGTCGCCCGCGACGTGGGCGGCCCGGAGCAGTCCGTCCGCGTCCTGACGCTGGAGACGCTGGAGCCGTCCGAGGTCGACATGCGGACCATTCTGCTGATCGGCTCCTCGCAGACGCAGGTCACGGAGCGGCCCGACGGGACCTCCGTCGCCTGGACGCCCCGCCGCTATCCCTGACGGGCGGCGGCAGCCGCGGCAGGGCCCGCGCCACGACGGCGCCGGGCGCTGCCGCGGCGGCTCAGGGCCGGCCTGCCGGGCCGTGCAGCCACTGTGCGGCGGCAGCCGCCGTACCGGCCTCCGGCACCCCGGCCGGCACCGGCGGGCGGCGCACCACCAGCACCGGGACGCCCGCCTCGCGGGCGGCGGCCAGCTTCGGGGCGGTCGCCGAGCCGCCGCTGTCCTTGGTGACGAGCAGGTCTATGCGGTGCCGGGCCAGGAGCGCGCGCTCGGCCTCCAGGCCGAACGGCCCGCGCGCCAGCAGGACTTCGAGGCGCGGCGGCGCGGGCGGTGCCGGCGGGTCCACGGAGCGCACCAGGAACCACGGGTCCGCGAGGTGCGCGAAGGCATGCAGACCGGTCCGGCCGGTGGTCAGGAACACCCTGCTGCCGAGACCCGGCAGGAGGGACGCCGCCTCCGCGAGGTCGGCGGCGAACGTCCAGTCGTCCCCCGGTCCGGGCGACCAGCCGGGGCGGCGCAGCGCCAGCAGCGGGACACCCGCCATCCGGGCCGCGCCCGCCGCGTTGAAGCTCATCCGCTCCGCGAACGGGTGGGTGGCGTCGACGAGGCGGGTGACGCCGTGCGCGGCGATCCACGCGGCGAGCCCCTCCGGCCCGCCGAACCCGCCGATCCGCACCCCGCCCGGCGGCAGCACCGGCGCGGCCACGCGGCCGGCCAGGGACGTCGTCACCCGCCACGGGCGGGCCGCGAAGGCCGGCGGGCCCTGCGCGAGGAGCTCGGCCAGGCGCCGGGCCTCGGTGGTGCCGCCCAGAATCAGGACGTGCGGCGCGGCTGCGCCCTCAGCAGACATGCCGGTCGCGCTCGGGCGAGTACAGGTGGCTGTCGCGGAACTGCTCCGCGCCCAGCGTGCGGCCCA
This sequence comes from Streptomyces sp. WAC05292, assembly GCF_003949955.1. Taxonomy (NCBI): domain Bacteria; kingdom Bacillati; phylum Actinomycetota; class Actinomycetes; order Kitasatosporales; family Streptomycetaceae; genus Streptomyces; species Streptomyces sp. WAC05292. The sequence goes on along the minus strand of NZ_RPSE01000049.1, from coordinate 728 downwards.
CGATGATGACGGAGGTGCGGACCAGGCCCGCCTCCTTGACCTGCCCGGCGATGTCGGCCAGCGTGCCGCGCAGGACCAGCTCGTCGGGGCGGCTGGCCATCGCCACCACCGCGGCCGGGCACTCGGCCCCGTAGTGCGGCAGCAGCTCCTCCACGACCCGGTCGACGTAACGGGTCGCCAGGTGCAGCACCAGCAGCGCCCCGCTGCGGCCCAGCGTGGCCAGGTCCTCGCCCGGCGGCATCGGCGTGGCCTGCTGGGCGATCCGGGTCAGGATCACCGTCTGGCCGACCGTCGGAACCGTCAGCTCCCGCTTCAGCGCGGCCGCCGCCGCCGCGAACGCCGGCACGCCGGGCACGACCTCGTACGGGATCCCCGCCGCGTCGAGCCGCCGCATCTGCTCGGCCACCGCGCTGAACACCGACGGGTCGCCGGAGTGGAGCCGCGCCACGTCCTGGCCGGCCTCGTGGGCCCGCACGCACTCGGCGATGATCTCGTCCAGGTTCAGGCGCGAGGTGTCCACCAGGCGGGCGCCGGCCGGGCACTCGGCGAGCAGCTCGCGCGGGACGAGGCTGCCGGCGTAGAGGCAGACCGGGGCCGCGGCCAGCGTCCGGGCCCCGCGCACCGTGATCAGGTCGGCGGCACCGGGGCCCGCCCCGATGAAGTACACGGTCATGACTGCTGGTCCTTGTCGTCGGAGGAGGAGGACGGGGAAGGGGAAGGGGAAGAGG
>NZ_RPSE01000499.1:0-3751 GCF_003949955.1 Streptomyces sp. WAC05292 | reverse complement strand
ACCGTCCTCGCCGAGCGCTCCCCCTCCCCGGTCCTCGTGTCCCTGGCCCGCGCCGGGACGCCCGTCGGCGTGCTGATGCGCCGCTGGGCCGCCGCCCGGCACGGCCTGGACCTGCCGCACTACGCCGAGTCCCTGCCGGTGGAGTACCAGCCCTCACCGCAGTACCAGGAGCTGTACCGCAGCGCGCTCGCCGGCTCCGCCGCCCGCATCGCCCGGGCGGTCGGCACCGTCACCGAGACCGTCCTCGCCGAGCGCTCCCCCTCCCCGGTCCTCGTGTCCCTGGCCCGCGCCGGGACGCCCGTCGGCGTGCTGATGCGCCGCTGGGCCGCCGCCCGGCACGGCCTGGACCTGCCGCACTACGCCGTCTCCATCGTCCGCGGCCGCGGCATCGACGCCAACGCGCTGCGCTGGCTGGCCGCCCGGCACGACCCGGCCGACGTGGTGTTCGTCGACGGCTGGACCGGCAAGGGCGCCATCACCCGCGAACTGGCCGCCGCCCTGCGCGCCTACCGCGAGCAGGAGGGCCCCGGCGCAGCGGAGTTCGACGGGGACGTCGTCGTCCTCGCCGACCCCGGCTCGTGCGTGTCCACGTACGGCACCCGCGAGGACTTCCTCATCCCCTCCGCCTGCCTCAACTCCACCGTCTCCGGCCTGGTGTCGCGTACCGTGCTCCGGGACGACCTGGTCGGGCCCGGCGACTTCCACGGCGCGAAGTTCTACCGCGAACTCGCCGGGGCCGACGTGTCCGCCGACTTCGTCGACACCGTCGCCGCCCGCTTCGACGAGGTGGCCGACACCGTCGCCGCCGACGTCAAGGAGCTTCTGGCGGCCGACCGCACTCCGACCTGGGAGGGCTGGGCGGCCGTCGAGCGGATCAGCGAGGAGTACGGCATCCACGACGTGAACCTGGTCAAGCCCGGAGTCGGCGAGACCACCCGCGTCCTGCTGCGGCGCGTGCCCTGGAAGATCCTGGCCCGGCGCGGCGCCGGAGCCGACCTGGCACACGTACGGCTGCTCGCCGAGCAGCGCGGCGTACCGGTCGAAGAGGTCGACGGACTGCCCTACACGTGCGTGGGACTCATCCACCCCCGATACACGCGCGGCGCCACCGGCGCCGACGGAAAGGCTGTGGCCTCCAAGTGACCGTCCTGGTAGCCAGCGACCTCGACCGCACCCTCATCTACTCGACGGCGGCGCTCGCCCTCACCATGCCCGACGCGGCGGCCCCCCGGCTGCTGTGCGTCGAGGTCCACGAGAGCCGCCCGCTGTCCTACATGACCGAGGCGGCGGCCGCGCTGCTCGCCGAACTGACCGCCGACCCGGGGGTGGTCTTCGTCCCGACCACCACCCGCACGCGCAAGCAGTACCAGCGCATCCGCTTCCCCGGCCGCCCGGCCCGGTACGCGATCTGCGCGAACGGCGGCCAGCTGCTGGTGGACGGCGTACCGGACCGGGACTGGCGGCGGCAGGTCGCGGCCCGCCTCGCCGAGGAGTGCGCGCCGCTGGAGGAGGTGCACGGCCACCTGCTGGCGGCCGCCGACCCGGCATGGCTGCGCAAGGCGCGCGTCGCGGAGGACCTCTTCGCCTACCTCGTCGTCGAACGCGAACAGGTCCCCGACGAGTGGATCAAGTCGCTGGCCGACTGGGCCGAGGCCCGCGGCTGGACCGTCTCCCTCCAGGGCCGCAAGGTGTACGCGGTGCCGCGGCCGCTGACGAAGAGCGCCGCGATGCGAGAAGTCGCCCGCCGCACCGGCGCGACCAGCACCCTCGCCGCCGGAGACTCCCTGCTGGACGCCGACCTGCTGCTCGCGGCGGACGCCGCCTGGCGGCCCGGCCACGGTGAACTGGCCGACTGCGGCTGGACGGCGCCGACGGTGACGGCGCTCGCGCAGCGCGGAGTCGCGGCCGGCGAGGAAATCCTGCGGGCGTTCACCCGGAAGGCGGCCGGAGCCGCAACACTGGCCCCATGACCAAGGGCAACAGCACCAAGATCACGGACGAGCTGTACCGGTACATGCTCGACCACAACCCGCCGCTCGACCCCGTCGCCGCGAGGCTGGTGGAGCGGACCTACGCCGAGTTCCCCGACGTCGCCGGCATGCAGTCCGCGGAGGAGCAGGGGCCGCTGCTGGCGTTCCTGGTCCGGCTGACCGGCGCCCGGCACGTGGTGGAGATCGGCACCTTCACCGGCTTCTCCACCCTGGCGATGGCGCAGGCCCTCCCGGAGGACGGCACCCTCATCGCCTGCGACGTCTCCGAGGAGTGGACGGCGTACGGGCGCGAGGCCTGGGCGGAAGCCGGCGTCGCCGATCGCATCGACCTGCGGATCGCCCCCGCGCTGGAGACGCTCCGGGCGATGCCGCGGAATCCGCACATCGACCTCGCGTACGTCGACGCCGACAAGGAGAGCCAGATCGCGTACTGGGAGGAACTCGTCCCGCGGATGCGGCCCGGCGGGCTCGTCGTCACCGACAACACCCTCTTCCACGGGAAGGTCGTGGACGAGGCGGCGACGGGCACGGCGGCGGCCGTGCGCGCCTTCAACGACCACGTCGCCGCCGACCCGCGCATGGAGTCCGTCCTGCTGGCGATCTCCGACGGCCTGACGCTGTCGCGCAAGCGCTGACGGAACCGGCGGGCGGGGCGGACCGGGCCGTGCCGGCCTTGGGGCCGGATCAGCAGCAGCCCCCGCCGCCGCAGCAGCCCCCGCCCCCGCGCCGTCGGGCGGGGGCACTGCTGGTCCCGCCCACGGCGACGGCGGAGAGCAGCTTGACGGTGTCGGAGTGACCGGCGGGGCAGTCGGCGGGAGCGGACGACTCGGCCATGGGACGGCTCACCACGAAGGTGTCCTCGCAGGTCCGGCAGCGGAATTCGTAACGGGGCATGGGCCAAGGCTACCGAGGCGGCGCCGCCGGCGGGAGCTACAGCCCGTGGCGGGCCTGGAGCCGTGCCCGCGCCCGCTCCCGGGCCCGGTCCTCCCGGGCGGCCTGCTCGGGGTGGCGGGCCCTCCAGTACGGATTGTCGTGGGGCAGGGCGCTGCCCACCCGCCCGTACATCCCGAACCACATCAGCATCACGCCGACGACGAAGCTGAACAACACGTTCTGGATCTTGAAGGCGAGGAAGTTCAGCTCGGTGTCCAGCAGCGCCAGGTTCACGAACCCGCTCGCGATGAACGCCAACCCGAGCGTGATGTTCAACGTCGACGCGAAGTTCCCGCCGATCACCATCCCCGCGAACAGCAGCAGCCCGACACAGATCGACAGGACGCTGAGCGCCCCGTTGGTGTTGAGGGAGAGGACGGTGTCGCCGCCGGTGTCGAAGAAGCCGATGCGGTCGATCAGCCCCAGCACCCCGAACACCACCAGCAACAGCCCGGTCAGCCCGGCGCCGACCCGGTACACGGTGATCAGCTTGTGGTCGGCGGGCAGATGCTCGTCGAGCTGCGCCTCGACCGGGTGCGTCAGCCGGTGCAGCAGCTTGTGCCCGACCTTGTGCGCCCGCTGCCCGGCGTCCTCGTGGGGCGTGTAGGGCGCGTAGTTCTCGTGCGCCTCGTGACACCCGTAGGCCGCATGCGGGGCATAGACCTCGTGCACCACAGAAGAAGACATGGGCGCCACCTGCCGCGCCCGCCCGCTGCGCTCCTTACGACCCTTGCGAAACGTATGGGCAGCCATGTCGCCCTCCTCGGCTCCGACCCTGCCCCTCCAGCATCCGCCGCCACCCACTCCCGGACAACCCCACCCAAACA
>NZ_RPSE01000498.1:0-3825 GCF_003949955.1 Streptomyces sp. WAC05292 | reverse complement strand
GCGAGCAGTGGACGGCGGCAGCCGCTGCGGGCGGGGCGGCGGCCGGGCCGCCGGTGCGGTCGGCGCATCAGGCGGCGTGGCGGTCGAGGGCATGGCTGTGCTCGGCGCGGAACTGCCGGTAGGCGGCGTCCCGGCCCGGGGGGCGGGGGCCGGCGTCCAGCACGTCAAGCGCGCCGCCCTGGAGCTGCTGTACGCCGTCCCCCGCACCCCGGAACGGGAGGCCGCCTACCGGCAGTTCCGCGCCGAGCACGGCGATGCCCTCGAACGCCACGCCGCCTGGTGCGCCGACCGCACCGGCGGCCCGGCCGGCGCCCCGCCCGCAGCCGCGGCCGACTTCCACCGCTGGCTCGTCTGGCTGACGGACACCCAGCTCTCCGCCGCCCAGCAGGCGGCCCGCGAGGCCGGCATGGCCGTCGGCATCGTCCACGACCTCGCCGTCGGGGTGCACCCCGACGGCTCGGACGCCGCCGGGCAGCCCCTGTACGCCGCCCGGGCGAGCGCCGGCGCCCCGCCCGACGCCTTCAACCCCCGCGGCCAGGACTGGGGTCTGCCGCCGTGGCGGCCCGACCTGCTCGCCGCCGCCGGGTACGCCCCCTTCCGGGACCTGCTGCGCGGAGTGCTCCGGTACGCGGGCGCGCTCCGCATCGACCACGTGATGGGCCTGTTCCGGCTGTGGTGGATCCCCGAGGGCGCACTGCCCGCCGACGGCACGTACGTCGCGTACGACGCCGAGGCGATGCTCGCGGTGCTGGTCCTGGAGGCGCACCGGGCGGGCACCCCGGTCGTCGGCGAGGACCTCGGGACGGTCGAGCCGCAGGTCCGCCGGGCCCTGGCCCGGCGCGGGGTGCTGGGCACCTCCGTGCTGTGGTTCGAACGGGACTGGCGGGGCGGCGGCGCCCCGCTCCCGGCCGGCGCCTGGCGGGCCGACTGCCTGGCGACGGCGACCACGCACGACCTGCCGCCCACCGCCGCCAAGCTGGCCGGAGCGCACGTGGAGCTCCGCGACCGGCTCGGCCTGCTGACGCGCCCCGTGGAGCGGGAGCGCGCCGAGGACGCCGCGGACACCGCGCAGTGGCTGGACCTGCTCGCGGACGAGGGCTTCGACACCAAGGACGAGGAGGCGGCCGTCGCCGCCCTGTACGGCTTCCTGCTGCGGACCCCCGCCCGGCTCGTCGGCGTGTGGCTCCCGGACGCGGTCGGCGACCGGCGGCCGCAGAACCTCCCCGGCACCTGGGACCAGTACCCCAACTGGCGGCTGCCGCTCGCCGACGCGGACGGGCGGCCCCTCACGCTGGAGGCGCTGGCCGCTTCGCCGCGGGCGAACGCCCTGCTGGACGCCCTGCGGAACGACGGGCCCGCCCGTACGGCACCCCCGGACGCGCGCCCCGTTTAGGTGTTCGCTACGTTTGCACCGTGGACAAGAAGAACGCCCTGCGCGCCGGCGCCGTCACGGCCGGATCGACGCTGATGATGCTGCTGATGACGTCTCCCGCGCTCGCGCTGACCCGCGACGACGGTGACGACCCGGGCCAGGGCATCAGCCTGGCCGAGACCCTCGGTGTGTTCGTCGTGCTGCCGGTGGTCCTGTTCCTGGCCATCGCGGGCCTCGTGATGGTCGGCGACAAGTCCCGCAAGCAGCAGCAGGGCTGAGCGGACTCGAACTGAAACAGCCGGGCGGAACGCCCCCTGCGGGGGGCGGGGCCGCCCGGCGGGCTTCCGGGCGCCGGAGGTCCCCCCTGCCGGTGCGAGACGCCGGCGGCGGTGCGGACCTCCGGCGCTCCGGCGTACCCGCCTACGGCGGTACGGCGCCCCGCCGCCCCTCCGGCCGCCGCGCTCAGACGCCGGCCAGGAGCTTGCGGAGCAGGCCGGTCAGCAGGGCGGTCTCCTCCTCGTCCAGGCCCGACAGCGCCGCGCGCTGCACCTCCAGGCCCGCCGCCACCGCCTCGTCGACGACGGCCAGTCCCCGGTCCGTGATGGTGACCTGGAGCCCCCGCCGGTCGTGCGGGTCGGGCCTGCGGCACAGCAGCCCCGCCTTCTCCAGCTTGTCCAGGCGGCCCGTCATGCCGCCCGAGGTCAGCATGAGCGTGGCCGACAGCTGCCGGGGCGACAGCGTGTAGGGCTCGCCCGAGCGGCGCAGCGTCCCGACGACGTCGAACTCCCCGCGCGTGAGCCCGTACCGGGCGTACGCGCGCTCCATCGCGTCGCCCATCGCCCGGTCGATCCGGAAGATCCGGCCGAAGAGGGCCATGGGGGCCGTCTCCAGGTCCGGGCGCACCGCGGCCCACTGGTCGATGATCGCGTCGACGGCGTCCTTGTTGACCTCGCTCATGTCCGCAGTATCGGCCGTCGAGCCGATCGCCCGCAAGAAAGTAGCTTGACGGAAAGTAGCTTGCCAGTAAGCTACTTTCCATCGACCTACTTTCGGGGGGAACCGTGGCGGACGGGCGGATACGGCGGCGGCAGGGGCGGGACAGGCGGCAGGACCGGCTCCCGGGGGAGCGGCCGCTGCTCGCCGGCATCGGCATCAGCGCCGTCGGGACCGGCATGTACGTCCCCTTCTCCCTGGTCTTCTTCCACCACGTCACCGGCCTCTCCTTCGCGGTCGTCGGACTGGTGCTGACGGCCACCGGGCTCGCCGGGCTCGCCTTCATGCCGGCGGCCGGCGCGGCCGTCGACCGGTTCGGGGCCAAGCGCGTCAACCTCCTCCTCTACGCGGTCCGGGCGCTCGGGTTCGCGCTGTACCCCTTCGCCCACTCCCCGGCCGCCTTCGCCGCGGTCACCCTGCTGACCGCGGTGGCCGACCGGTCCTTCCCCGTCGTCCAGCAGTCGCTGATCGGGGAAGTGGCCCGCGGCTCCGCCCGCGACCGCCTCCAGGCCTCCCTGCGTGCCCTGCAGAACGCCGGGATGGGCGCGGGCGCGCTGATCGTCTCCGGGGTGCTGGGGGTGTGGGGCACCGCCGCCTTCTCGCACACCGCCTGGGGCAACTCGCTCGCCTTCGCCCTCGCCGGGCTCCTCGTGACCCGGGTCCGCCCCGCCGCCGGAGCGGCCCCGGCCGCCGCAGCCGCCCGGACGCCGGCCGGGTACCGGATGGTGCTGCGCGACCGGCCCTTCCTCGGGCTGACCGCCGCGAACTTCCTGGCCGCGCTCGGCTATGCCGCCCTGTCGGTGCTGTTCCCGCTGTACATCGCCACCTGGCTGCACGGCCCGGACTCCCTGACCGGCGCCGCCTTCACCGTCAACACCGCCCTGTGCGCGGGCGCCGGCATCCTCGTCGCCTCCCGGGTCCGCCGCACCGGCGCCCGCCGCACCCGCTCCGCGGCCCTCGGCGCGCTGCTCTTCGCCGCCGCGTTCGCCGGGCAGATCGTGCTCGGCACGGTCCGGCCCGGGCAGACCGCCACCGTGGCCGCGCTGCTGGCCATCGTCGCCGTCTACACGCTCGGCGAGCTCGTGCACAGCCCGTCCGCCGGGGCCCTGTCCGTCTCGGCCGCGCCCGAAGCGGTCCGCGGCCGGTACCTCGCCACCTACCAGCTGTCGTACTCGCTCGCCACGGCGCTCGCCCCGTCCCTGTTCACCGCCCTGACGGCGGTCGACGGCCGGCTGCCCTGGGCCGTCCTCGCCGCCGCGGCCATCGGGTGCGCGCTCGCGCTCGTACGCCTGGAGCGGCACCTTCCGGCGGACGCCGTGCACGCCGAGCCGCCCCGGCTTCCCGCGGCGGACGCCCCGGACGCCCCCGCAACCGCCGCAGTTCCGGCGCCCCGGAGTGCCGACCCCGCGGCCGCCGCCGGCCGGCCGCGGGGTCGGCACTCCGGGGCGCCGGAACTGCGG
>NZ_RPSE01000497.1:0-3848 GCF_003949955.1 Streptomyces sp. WAC05292 | reverse complement strand
GGGCGGGCCGCCCTGTTCGACATCGACGGCACCCTCACCGACACCAACCACCTTCACGTCGTCTGCTGGTGGGAGGCCTTGCGCCAGTCCGGGCACCGGGTGCCCATGGGAGCCGTGCACCGGGCCGTGGGCCTGCCCGGCGACCGGCTGGTCGCCCACCTCCTCGGTCCCGGCGACGAGGAGGAGCACGAGCGGATCCACACCGCTCACGGCGTCCTGTACGCGACGTACCACGACCGGCTGCCCGCCCTGGACGGGGCCGCCGATCTGCTGCGCCGGCTCGCGGGCGACGGCTGGGAGGTCGTCCTGGTGACGTCGGCGTCCGGGGCCCAACTGGACGCGCTGCGGCGGGCGATCGGCGCGGACGAGGCCATCAGCGCCTGGACCAGCGCGGACGACGTGGAGCGCGGCAAACCGCATCCGGAGCCCCTGAACCAGGCTCTCGACCTCGTGGGTGTCGGGGCGGACCGGGCCGTGTTCGTCGGCGACACCGTGTGGGACATGCGGGCGGCCGTGCGGGCGGGGGTGTCCCGGGTCGGCGTCCTGTCGGGCGGGATCCCCGCCGGCGATCTGCGGGCGGCCGGCGCCGAAGCCGTCTACGAGGGGCCCCGGGACGTGCTCGCCGGCCTCGGGACGGGCCCCTTCGCCCGGCTGCCCGGCGCGGGCGGCTGAGGCCGGGAGAGCCCCGGGGGGATCAGTGGGCCGGGCTGCGGGTGCGGAAGGTGTGCGAGGGCGTCGTCCCGTACGCCTGGCGGTAGGCGCTCGCGAACCGTCCGGCATGGGCGAAGCCCCACCGGGCGGCGATCGCGGTGACGGTCAGCCCGTCGCCCGGCTCCGCGGCCCGGAGTTCGGCGTGTACGTGCGCCAGCCGCACGCGCCGCAGGTAGCCGAGCGGGGTGGTGTCGGCGTGCCGGGCGAAGGCGTACTGGAGGGCGCGGGGGGTGACGGGCACGGCGGCCGCGATCTCCGCGAGGCCGATGTCGGTGCCGGCGTTGCTCTCGATGAAGGCGATGGCGCGGCGCAGCGTGTCGGAGGTGGCGTCCCGGCCGTCCCGCGGCCGCGGAGGCCCCTCCAGGCAGCCGAGTGCGTTGTTCGGGAAGACGCTCAGGGCGGTCGCGGCCAGCAGCCGGGCCGATTCCCCGAGCACCAGCGGCGAGGCGGCCGCTTCCGGCACGAGGAGGGTGCTGTGCACGAACTCCGCGGTCCGCTGCCACGTGTCGGCCCGCGCCGCGTCGAGCGGGAGCAGCCCGGTGAACCGTACGGTGCCCCCCGCGGGGAGGGGGCCGGCCTGCCGGGCGGCGGCGCGGACGAGCCCCCAGGGCACGGCGACCGTGCGCAGCCGGATGTCCTCGGTGCGGGCGGTGCGGGCGCTGCCGAAGCGGCCGCCGAGGAAGACCTGGCCTGCGGCGAGCCGGTATGCGTCGGGCCCGTCCCGCAGCTCGGCGCGGCCGGCCCGGACCACGGCGACGACCAGGCGGCCGGGCGGGCCGGAGGTGATGTGCAGCCGGCCGGGCAGGTCGACCTCGCCGCCGGCGAAGGCGCCGGTGTCGGTGTGGACCAGGCGGTACGGGGCACCGGGCGGGGCCGGCGCGCACATGCGGAGCCGGGATCCGTAGGCCTCCTCCAGGAAGGCGCGGGCGGCTTCGGGGCTGCTCGCCGCGTAACGGCGGCGTCCGGGCTCGGGAGTCAGGGGCATCCGGTCCCTCCCTCCCGTCCGCATCGCATCGCGTCCCCGGCCCGTCCTCCGTGGGGCTTCGCCCGGGCCGGACGCGGGAGCTCGTGCCGGCCCGGGCACGGGGTGCCGGAACTCCTGCCGGTGTCCGCCCCGTTTCCCCGGATCCCCTCCGCCTCGGTGAGGGGGTCGAGGCGCAACACCTATCCCATGGACCCCTCCCACCGCCATCGCCCGGGGGTGGGGCGGTCGGCCCGGGTTTCGCGCACCGGCCCGAGCATCCCGGCCGCTGCCGGGACTCGGCCGGATGTATCCGGATAACGAAGAAACCCCGCCCGTCACCCGGTCCGGCAGCGGGGGCCGGTCAGGTCGTCAGGCGGCTGTTGACGCCCTCGCGGCCGTCCGCCTGGTCCTCGTTGAACCAGTAGTCGCCCGCGGCGAGGTAGCGGAACTGGTGCACCCGCTGCGCCTCCAGCCGCACGGTGACGGCGCGGTTCCCGTCCGCCCGCGGGGTCAGCCGGTGGGTACCGGGCGTCCAGTCGTTGAAGTCGCCGACGACGCTGACGTCGCCCGCGGGCTCCTCCGGCGGGAGGACGAACGTCACCTCGGTGCGGTTCTTTCGAGCGGTGCGCTCCAGCACGAGCGCTCCTTCCTCTGGGGGGGACCGGAACTTGGCGCCGGGGCGGCCGACTGGCGAGCGGCCGCCCCGGCCGTGCGGCCCTCAAGGTGTACCCCGCGGGCGGCGCGGTGCGCGGGAGGCGGCACGCCCGGGCGGGCCGGATCGTTTCGCTCTGCGGCTCCCCGGGGGCTGCGGGCCCGGGCGCGTCGGGCGCCGTCCGCTGAGCGAAATCCCTGCGCCGCTCACCCGGACGGCCGACTGCGGCGCAAGGTTTCGCCAGGAGGCTCCCCGTGCAGGGCGGCATACGCGTCCGAGAACAGCCCGGGCCGCCCCCACCCCCACCGGGCGGCGACGGCCGCGACCGCGGCCGGGACGCCGGCGGCGGGGTCGGCGGCGGCAAGGTCGGCGCGGGCCCGCATCAGGCGCACGCGCCGCAGGTAGGTGCGGGGCGTGGTGCCGAGGGCGTCGGCGAACGCCGCGTGCAGGACGCGGGGCGGCACTCCGGCCGCGGCGGCCATGTCGGACGGGCCGACGGGCCCGTCGGCGTGGTCGTGCGCGAACTCCGCGGCGCGGCGCAGGGCGGCCGGGCCGACGCGCCCCGCCCCGGGGGCCAGGGGGTCGGAGCGGGTCCGGAACCCGGGGAAGGCCTCCAGGGCGACCGCCGCGAGCAGACGGGCCGCGGCGTCCCTGACGAGGGTGGTGCCGGGGCCGGCGGCGGCTGGGCCGTCGTCCAGCAGGCTCCAGGCGTATCGGGCGCAGGCGCGCCAGCGGGCGGTCTCCGCGGGCGCGGCGGCGGTGTGCAGGCCCGGCGGGATGGGCGCCTCGCGCGGCAGTCCGGCGACGTCGCGCAGCAGGTCGGGGTGGAGGACGGCGGCGCGGGCGTGCATGTGCTCGACGGCGGTGCGCATGGGTGTGCCGGGCGCGGCGGCCAGGAGGACTCCGCCGGCGGCGTACGCGCCGGAGCGGCCGCAGTCGAGCCGCATCCGGCCGCCGAGCACGTCGAGGACGAGGAGGTCGTCGAGCGGCTGGACCTCGTAGACGACCGAGGCGGCGAGGCGTCCCTCGTCCAGGCAGAGGGCGCCGGAGGTGCGGCGCTCGTGGCGGAAGACGGCGCCGCTGCGCGCCGCCGAGCCGAGGCGGACGGTGGTGCCGTACGCCTCGGCGAGGTACGCGCGGGTCTCGTCGGCGGACGTGGTCCGGAACAGGGTGCTGTGGACGGCGTCCGCTACGGCCGCGGGGCCCTCCGGCGGGCTCCCGTCGTGCCGGACGCCGTCGCCCGACGGGGTTAAGGCCCCCGCCCCCGCCCGTTCCGGCCCGTCGTGTGCCGGGCCGGAGCGGCCGCCGGTGCCGCCGCCGTCGCTGCCCGTCCCGGTCGGTCGCCCGGCGTCGTCCCTGCGCTCCACGGGCGGCACCTTACTGGGCCGCGTCCGGGCGTACGGGCCGGATTCACCGGAACCGCGGTACGGGAGCCTCCGGCCGTCCCGGAAACGAAACGCTTCCGCGGCTCCGGGGCCGCCGGGAGGGGCGGCTCAGCGAGCGGCCCCGGAGCCGCGGAAG
>NZ_RPSE01000496.1:0-3848 GCF_003949955.1 Streptomyces sp. WAC05292 | reverse complement strand
GGGAGGCGGCGGGCACGGGTGGCCGCGGCCGTGTCCGTGGCAGCGGTGGCCCTTCCCCCGCCCCTTGCCGTGGCCGTTTCCGCGGCCGCCGCCGACGCTCCGGTCCTCTGCGCGGGGCTCGACATCCGACGGACCGCCGCCGTGATGTGCGCCACCTCCGGCGGCTCGTGCGGCGCCGCTGCCGGCGACGGCGGTCAGCCTGATGCCGCCCCCGGCGCCGCCGTCGCCGATCGTCGCGTAGGCGCAGCTATCGGCCACGGCCGGCGTGGCGGACAAGGCCGCCCACAGCAGGGCCGGGATCACGGTCAAACGCCGGGTGCGGGCTCTGTTCACCCGGGCAGCATGGGCTCGCGCGCGCCCGCGTACGCGGGGCACGGGCCTGGTTCGCCTGAACGGGTGCTGTACGGACCGTAGAGGTTTGAGCCACGAAACGAACCGATGTGATCGCCTCTCGGGCGATTCCCAAAAGGGACGTGTCGGTTTCCGTCATCGGTGGCGCGGGGGGCCGCAGAGGTCTTTGGTGTGTGATGAAGAACGGATCACCAATTTCCGCTTTTGCTCGCCCCCTTGGGCGATGATCAGTACATTCGGCTCGGACAGGTGTCCGACCTCGCGGACGACCGCCACGGACTACGGCTTGGAGACCGAGATGGAGCGCCCCACCTGGGCCCCGCCAGGCATCGACATATCGGTGCCCAGCGTGTCCCGCATCTACGATTACTACCTGGGCGGCTCCCACAATTTCGAGGTGGACCGGCAGGCCGCCCGCCGGGCCATGGAATTCATGCCGGGTCTGCCGAAGATCATGCAGGCGAACAGGGCCTTCATGCGCCGCGCCGTCCGCTACGCCGTCGCACAGGGCGTGACCCAGTTCCTCGACATCGGCTCCGGCATCCCCACCTTCGGCAACGTCCACGAGGTCGCCCGGGCCGCCAGCCCCGACGCACGCGTCGTCTACGTCGACCACGACCCCGTGGCGGTCGCCCACAGCCGCGCCGTCCTGGAGGGCGACACGCAGACCGGCGTCGTCTCCGCGGACCTGCGCAAGCCGCAGGACATCCTCACCGCCGCCGAGGTCGAGCGGCTGCTGGACTTCGACCGCCCGGTGGCCCTGCTCCTCGTCGCCGTCCTGCACTTCCTGGAGGACGCCGACGACCCGTACGGCGCCGTCGCCGAACTCCGCGACGCCCTTCCCCCGGGCAGCCTGCTCGTCCTCACGCACGCCTCGTACGAGGGCATGCCGCTGTCCGAGGAGGTCGCCAGCGGCACGGTCGGCGTCTACCGCGAGATCCGCAACCCGCTGGTCATGCGCACGCGCGACGAGGTCGCCCGCTTCTTCGACGGCTTCGAACTGGTCGACCCCGGCGTCGTGTCGATGCCGAACTGGCAGCCCGGCGGCCTCGCGGACCCGCAGGACGGAGACATGCCGGAGGACCCGTACGCGTTCTCCGGCTACGGCGGAGTGGGACGCAAGGCGTGAGATCGACGGCCGCGGTGCCCTCCGGCACACCGACCCCGAAGGACGCGGAGCCCGTGCAGGGCGGCCCCTCCCGCGTCCCGCACCCGTGCCCGCAGGCCGCCCCGCACAGCGGACTGGGCGACCGGATCGCGCGTTTCGCCACGATCTGGGGGCGCGCCATCTTCCCGTTCACGGCGACCTCCCTGACGCGCCCGGAGTTCGAGCGGCACCTGGTGCCGCTGACGCGCACGCTCGCCGAGGCCCTGCACGCCAGGCCGTTCGACGCGGCAGTCGCCCAGCAGGTCGGGGCCGAACTCGTCGCCGTGCACTGCACCGACCCAGAGGCGCTCGCCGGCACGCTCGGCGTCGTCGAGTCCTACCTCGTCCTGTACTGCGGGCCCGACGGCGTCGGGGTGGAGGGCACCGAGGAGTACCGCTCCCGCTGCGCCCGCCTCCAGCACCAGATCGCCGCCGGCTTCGCCCGCGCCCTGCGCGAGCGCACCCTGCGGGAGCAGGAGGCGATCGCCCGCTCCGCGCTCACCGCGCGCATCGACGCCCAGCAGGCCCTGCACGCCAGCGAGGCACGTTTCCGCGCGGTCTTCGAGGGCGCCGCGATCGGCATCGGGATCGCCGACCTCGAAGGCAACGTGCTGGAGGTCAACGACACCCTGCTCCAGATGTTCGGCGGCATGGGCGGCCACGTCCGCGGCCGCAACGTCAGCGAGTGGGGCCACCCCGACGACGCCCCGCAGGTCTGGCGCATGTACGGCGAACTCGTCCGCGGCGAGCGGGAGAGCTACCGCGTCGAGAAGCCGTACTACCGGCACGACGGCACCGTCCTGTGGACCAACCTGACCGTGTCGCTCCTGCGCGACGCCGAGGGCCGCCCGCAGTACCAGCTGGCGCTGATGGAGGACACCACCGAACGGCGCCTGCTGAACCTGCGGCTGCGGTACGAGGCCACGCACGACGCACTGACGGGCCTGCCCAACCGGACGCTGTTCTTCGAACGCCTGGAGAAGGCCCTCAGCGGCGGCGGCACCCGCTTCGGCCTGTGCTACCTCGACCTCGACGGCTTCAAGGCGGTCAACGACAGCCTCGGCCACTCGGCGGGGGACCGGCTGCTCGTGGAGGTCGCGGACCGGCTCCAGAGCTGCGCGACGGGCCCCGGCGAGGTCGTCGCCCGGCTCGGCGGCGACGAGTTCGTGGCGCTCACCACCGGCCCGGACACCCAGGAGAAGGTGACGGAGCTCGCCGTCCGCATCCTGTCGGCCCTGTCGGCCCCGATCCGCATCGAGGGCCGCGAGCTGTCCGTCCGCGGCAGCATCGGCATCGTCGAGGGCCCGGCCGGGGAGCGCACTCCGGCGGAGGTGCTGCGCAGCGCGGACATCACCATGTACCGGGCGAAGGCGGCCGGCGGCAGCCGCTTCGAGTTCGCGGACGCGGAGGCCGACGCCCGCGCGATCACCCGCCACGGCCTGACGAACGCCCTCCCTGCGGCCTTGGAGCGCGGCGAGTTCTTCATCGAGTACCAGCCGCTCGTCCACATGCATGACGGCACGGTCCGCGGCGCGGAAGCCCTGGTCCGCTGGGAGCACCCGCAGTACGGCGTACTCGGCCCGGACCGCTTCATCCCGCTGGCCGAGCGCACCGGTCTGATCGTGCCGCTGGGCCGCTGGGTGCTGGAGGAGTCCGTCCGCCAGGCCCGCACCTGGCAGCGCGAACACGGAGGCTCGCCGCTGCGGGTCAACGTCAACCTCTCGCCGACCCAGCTCCACCACCCCGGCCTGGTCGCCGACACGGTCGCGGTTCTGGAGAACGCCGGCCTCGCCCCGGGCGCCCTCTGCCTGGAGGTCACCGAGTCGGCCCTGATCGGCGCGGACGACGATCTCCTGGAACCGTTGCGCCGCCTCGCCGACCTCGGCGTCGACATCGCCCTCGACGACTTCGGCACGGGCTACTCGAACCTCGCGAACCTGCGCCGCCTCCCGGTGAGCGTGCTGAAGCTGGACCGCTCCTTCACCAAGGGGATGCAGCAGCAGCCCGCCAACCCGGTCGACGTCAAGATCGTCGAGGGCATCGTCGCCCTGGCCCACAGCCTCGAACTCGCCGTCACGGTCGAGGGCGTGGAGACCGGAGCCCAGGCGGCCCAACTCCGCGCACTCGGCTGCGACACCGCGCAGGGCTGGTACTACGCCCGCCCCGGCGCCCCGGACCGCATCCACGCCCTGACCCTCGCCGACGCCATCCCCTCCCCGGGCTGACCTCACCCCGCGAGCGGCTCCCGCCCCCCGGCCCGGGCCCTGCCTGTTCTGCAGCCGGGCGTGCGGCCCTGCCCGGGCCGGGGGGCGGGAGCCGCTCGCGGGGTGAGGTCAGCCCGGGGAGGGGA
>NZ_RPSE01000495.1:0-3861 GCF_003949955.1 Streptomyces sp. WAC05292 | reverse complement strand
GCTGGGGGTTGTCACGGGGGGCGTCCGGCATGCCCTCGCCGCCCGTGCCCTCGGAAGCCGCGCCCCCGAGGTCGCGACGGCCCGCGCGGGCCTGGCGGATGGCGGGCCGGAACCGGCCCTGGCGCCGCTGTGCGGCCGTACGCCGTGACGGGTGGCCGGCCGCGCCCGGCCGGTGACCCGTCACGCCGTACGGCCGAACAGCGGCGCCAGGGCCAGTTCCGCAGCGCCTTCCGCCACGCCCGCGCGGGCCGTGGCGACCTCGGGGGCGCGGCTTCCGAAGGCACGGGCGGCCAGGGCATGCCGGACGCCCTCCGTGAAAACCTCCGGCGCCTGCTGCACCACTCGTCCCCCCAGCCACACCCGGTCGGCATCGAGCAGGGCGACGGCGTTCGCGGCGCCCTCGCCGAGGATCCGGGCCGCCTCGGGCAGGTCCCCGCGGGCCACGGCCGCCAGGCACAGCACCTCGGCGCAGCCGCGGCCACCGCAGCGGCAGGGCGGGCCGTCGAGCAGCAGCACCTGGTGCCCGAACTCCCCCGCCGCGGACCGCGGCCCGCGGTGCACCTCGCCGCCGAGCCGGATGCCGGCGCCGAGGCCGGTGCCGAGGTGCAGGTAGAGGGAGGTCCCGGAGTCGGGGCCGGAGGCGGCGGCGCCCGCGTTGGTGTCCTTGTCCAGCACAACGGGCGGGCCCCAGCCCCGGCCGCCGTCTCCTTCCCCTTCCCCGTCGCCGTTCCCGTTCCCGCCCTCGGGCCGCAGCCGGTCCGCGACGGCCTGCCGCAGCGGGTGCCCGTCCCACTCCGGGTGGCCCGTGACCCGTCCCATCACGCCGGTGCGCCAGTCGAGCGGGCCCGGGGCGGCGACCCCGACGCCGGCGAGGGCCTGCGCCCCGGCGGATCCGGCCAGCCGGTGGACGGCGCGGGCGACGGCGGCGGCGACCGCGTCCGGGCCGGCCGCGAAGTCGAGGGGGGTGCGGAGCCGGTCCACGACGGTGCCCGCCAGGTCGACCCGTACCGCTTGGAGTTCGTCCCGGTCGGCGTGCACGCCGACCGCGTGCCGGGCGTCCGCGGCGAGCCTCAGCAGGGTGCGCGGCTTGCCGCCGGTGGAGGCGCCGCGGCCGGCCTCCGCGACGAAGCCTTCGGCGCGCAGCCGGGCCGTGATCTTGCTGACGGCCTGCGGGGTGAGGCCCGTGCGGGCGGCCAGGTCGGCGCGGCCGAGGCCGGCGGGGCCGGCGGCGCGGAGGAGGCCGAGGACGAGGGCGTCGTTGTGGCCGCGGAGGACCCCCAGGTTCGCGCCGGGCAGCTCCCGGCTGTTCCTGCTGGTGTCGATGGGGGTGACGCTGCCTCGTTCCACCAGGCCATTGTCCCTCTTCCTTGCACTTAGGCAACACTGTTGCCAAAGTGGAGGGCATGAACCCCACCGTTCCGGACTCCCCCGCCTCCCCGTCCCCGTATGCCGGCCGGGGGCCGCTCCGCGTCGGCCTCGTCGGCTACGGCCTCGCCGGGTCCGTCTTCCACGCCCCGCTGGTCGCCGCGACCGACGGGCTCGTCCTCGACACCGTCGTCACCTCCGACCCGGCGCGCCGGGCGCAGGCCGAGGAGGAATACCCCGGCGTGCGGGTGACGGCGTCCGCCGAGGAGCTGTGGAGCGGCGGCAGCGCCGTCGACCTGGTCGTCGTCGCCTCCCCGAACAAGACGCACGTCCCGCTCGCGACGGCGGCCCTGTCCGCCGGCGTCCCCGTCGTCGTGGACAAGCCGCTCGCCGGAACGGCCTCCGAGGCGCGCGAACTCGCCGGGCTCGCCGACCGGACGGGAACGTTCCTGTCGGTGTTCCAGAACCGCCGCTGGGACAACGACTTCCTGACGGTGCGCCGCCTCATCGCCGACGGCGAGCTGGGCGAGGTCCAGCGCTTCGAGTCCCGCTTCGAGCGGTGGCGCCCGCAGCTGAAGGGCGGCTGGCGGGAGTCCGGCGCCCCCGAGGAGATCGGCGGGCTGCTGTACGACCTGGGCAGCCACGTCGTGGACCAGGCGCTGGTCCTGTTCGGCCCGGCCGCCGCCGTGTACGCGGAGACGGACGTGCGCCGGCCGGGCGCCGAGGCGGACGACGACACGTTCATCGCGATCACGCACGAGAGCGGCGTCCGCTCTCACCTGTACGTCAGTGCGACCGCCGCGCAGCTCGGCCCGCGCTTCCGCGTCCTCGGCTCCCGCGCCGGGTACGTCAAGTACGGCCTGGACCCGCAGGAGGCCGCCCTGCGCGACGGCCACCGGCCCGGGAACACCGGCGCCCCGTGGGGTGTGGAGCCGGAACACCTGTGGGGCCGGCTGGGGTCCGGGGAGTCCCCCGCGACCGGCGGCGGGACTCCGGTGCCGACGCTGCCGGGCGACTACCCGGCGTACTACGCGGCCGTGGCGGCGGCGCTGCGCGACGGGGGCCCCGCGCCGGTGAGCGCGCACGAGGCGGCGCGGTGCCTGGCGGTGCTGGAGGCCGCGCGGGTCTCCTCCCGGGACGGGGTGACCGTATCCTTCGAAAACTGAAGATGATCACACGTGTGAAGAACGGACTGTTTCTGTGAAGCTGCCCCGGATCGCCTCGATCGTGGCGACGGCCGCGACGGCCGCGATGGCCCCGGCCGTCCTGATCGCCTCGCCGGCCTTCGCCGCCGGCGCCACGACGACGGCGCCGGGCCTGCCGGCGTCCCCGACCGCCCCCGACACCGCCCCTGGCACCGACGGCCCGACGGCGCCGAAGCCCGACGAGGACCCGCAGGCCGCGAAGGACCGGGCCGCGATCCAGGCCATCCTCGCGGACCCGACGAGCGGGCGGGGCGTCCGCGAGGCCGCCGAGAAGGCGCTGAAGGGAACGGCCGCGGAGATGCGGCACTTCCTGGAAGTGGAGTGGGCCCGGGAGCAGTTGGAGGACGACCGGGTGCGCGTCGCGCGGATCGGGGAGGCAGGCGGCAAGGCGGTGCGTGCGGCCGCCGACAAGGCACTGGACGCCAACACCCGGGAGGCGATCACGGAGTTCCTGCAGAACGGGCAGCACGTCGCCCGCTTCGAGGACGACAAGGTCGAGCTGGTGAAGATGCTGAAGGGCGCCGGCCCCGGCATCACCAAGGCGGTCGGCAAGCTGCTGGACGGCGGGACGCGGGAGGAGGTCCGCGCGTTCGTCGAGACCGGGCAGCACAAGGTCCGTGCCGAGGACGACCGGGTCGTGCTGCTGGGCGCGCTGAAGGACGCCGGGCCGAGCCTGAAGGCGGCCATCGTCGCGCTGCTGGAGAAGAACCCCACCCCGGCGGAGCTGCGCACGTTCGTCACGACCACCCAGCACGAGCTGCGCGACGCCGACAACACCGCCCTGATCCGGGCCATGCTCGCCGATGCCGGGCCGGAGCTGAAGAAGGCCGCGAACGCCGCCCTGAAGGGAACGCCCGCGGACCGCGCCGAGTTCCTCGCGACGGGGCAGCACACGGCCCGCGACAAGGACAAGGTCGCGGGTGGCGGCAGCGGCGGCAAGGACGGCGGCGGCAAGGGCGGCTCCGGGAACGGCGCCGGGGCCGGCGCCGACGGCTCGGGCTCCGGTTCGGGTTCCGGCGGGGCCCACGCCACCACGAGCAGCGGCAACGCCACGCCGGCCGGCGGCTCGGGCCCGCTCGCGAGCACCGGCGCCAACGCCCAGCTCGCGGTCGCGGCGGGAGCCGGAGCCGCCGCGCTGGGCGCGGGCGCCGGCCTGCTCGTTGCCGCAAGCCGCCGCCGCGCGGCGGAAGCCGCGCGCTGACACGGGCCGCCCCCGCCGTGCCCGCGGCCCCGGCCCGGGGCCGGGGCCGGGGCCGGGGGCGGGGGCGGCACTACGACTTCGGGGTTCAGG
>NZ_RPSE01000494.1:0-3888 GCF_003949955.1 Streptomyces sp. WAC05292 | reverse complement strand
GGACCGTGCCGAGGTGGTCCAGGGAGGCGCGTATGGAGGGCAGGGCGAGCGGGTCGCGGGCGGTGAGGGCCGCGAGGCGCTCCCCGGGGGTGGCGCCGAGCAGGGGGCCGGTGGAGAGGCGGACCCGCAGAGAGCCCAGGTCGTCGGCGAAGCGCTGCCCGCCCGGGGTGGGGGTGCCGAGCCGGGCGCCGAGCCAGTCCTCCAGCTCCATCGCGTCGCGGATGCCGTGCCGGGCCAGGCCGGCGCGAAGCGGGTCGAGGTCGGCGTAGACGTGCCGGCCGGCCTGCGGGGGCCGGGCGAGGGCCCCGGCGGCGAGGAGGGCGCGGTGGACGGCGCCGGCGACCGCGCCGTGCAGGGCGGCGGCCCGGCGGGCCCGGTCGGCGACGGAGGCGGGCTCGTCCAGGGCGAGCGCGGCCGCGGCGGAGACGGGCCCGGCGACGAGCGCGCCCGTCGCGGCGAGCACGTCGAGGGTCCGGGCCCGCAGCCAGGTGCCGTGGGGGGTGCCGGGCAGGCGGGCGACGGCGGCGGGCCACCCGGCGGGCAGCAGGGCGCCGGACAGGTCCAGCAGGACGGCGGCCCCGCCGGGCAGCATCTCCGCGGGGTCGAGGACGAGGGTGCGGTGCGGGACGTGCACGGTGTCGCGCCAGGTCTCGTCGCTGACGACGAACAGCCCGGCGGAGGCGGCGGCCTCACAGGCCTCCCGCAGCAGCTCGGGCGGCGGCACGGTCGCGGTCGGGTCGTCGGCGACGGACAGCAGCAGCACCCGCGGGTCGCCGCCCTCCGCCCGCACTCGGCGCACCGTCTCCAGCAGCGCGTACGGATCCGGTACGCCGCCGCACTCGGCCGGGGTCGGCACGTGGTAGGCGCGGCGCCCCAGCAGCCGGGGGGTTCGGGGTCCGAGCGGACCGCAGCGGCGGCGAGGGCGCCGGTGAGCTCGGGCAGTACGGGCAGTCCGGGCGCCGGCGCGGGCGGCCCGAACCGGACCGGGCCCCTGCCCTCCGCGGTGCGCTGCATCCCGGCCACCTCGCCCTGCCTTCCCCGTCGCGTAGGCCGCGCCGCTCGACCCTGCCCTTTATACGGTCGTTCGCCGGGATGCGCCTGTTGTGGGCGGGCACCCGGCACACTCATGCGGCGCGGCCGGTGAGCGCGAGGAGCCGGGTCTGCTCGTCGGCGCCGGGCGGGGGCTCCAGCGGCGGGTCGTACATGCCTCCGGCGGCGAGCCCGTCGGCGTACGGGGTGATCTCGTGGAGGGCGAACCGGACCAGCCCCGCGGGCAGCCGATCGTCGGCGCCGACGGCCCGCGCGAGGTCCCAGGCGTGCACGACGCAGTCCGCGGTGAGCTCCGCGCAGTACGCGGCGGCCTTCGAGGGGCCGTAGGAGAGGGAGACGATGCGCTCCAGCGCCCAGGGGGAGGCGAAGGCCGTATGGGCTGCCCGTGCGGCCCGGTCCCAGGCGGCGGCGGGGTCGTCGCCGAGGACGTCGCCGGCGAAGCGGTCGCCGACTTCGGCGACGGTGCAGCCCTCGGTGACCAGCGGGGGCACCCACAGCTGCTCGGCGGTGACGTGGTTGACGAGGTCGCGCACCGTCCACTCGGTGCAGGGGGTCGGCAGGCCCCACTGGCCGGGCGCCACGGAGCGGACCCGCGACCCGAAGAGCCGGAGCGCCTCGGCGTGCTGTTCGAGGAGTGGCTCCGGCATGCTCCCACCGCCTTCGACGCGGCCCGACGCCCCGGGGCCCACTCTCCTCGCCCCCGGAGCGGCCTGCCACACCGCGCCCGCATAACGGGACCCTCGTCCCGCAGTGCGGAATGCGGACGACGAACGGGCCGTCAGGGCACGGCGGCCGACTCCGGGCGGGCGGCTCCGGGAGGGGCAGCCCTGCGCCCGCCGCCCCCCGTGCCGCCTGGCCCCGGGTCACCCGGCCGCGGGCCGCCGGGCCTCGGGTCGGCCGGGCTCCGGGCCGGCCGGTCCCTGGGCGGCCGGTCCCGGGGCGGGCGGCTTCCGGGCGGCCGGCTCCGGGTTGCGGGACGGCGGGTGCATGCGGAAGTCATACGCCGCCGGCAGCGGGTGGTCGGTGATCCGCGTCCACACCTCGGAGAGGACCTCCTCGCCCTCCCTCAGGTCCGGCAGTTCGAAGCCGTCCTCGAAGACGCGGCGGGCCGCGGCCGCGTGGCCCTCGGCCGCCAGGAGCATCGCCCCCAGCAGCCGGAACCGCGGCAGCTCGCGCACGGCGGGCCGCAGCCCCTCCCAGACGGCACGGGCCTGCGGCGGGCGGCCGGCGTCCAGGAGGGCGGTCATCGCCTCCCGGCCGAGCGCGGACTCGGCTGCGTCCCACGCCTCGCCGTCCGGCCGGGTCGCCGCGAGGTCGGCGAAGGCTTCCGCGTACCGGCGGGCGGCCCGCTCCGGGTCGCCGACCAGCAGGTCGGCCGCGGCGAGGCAGCGCAGCAGCGGCCAGCGCGGACGGGCGGCGGGCAGGCCGCGCTCCCAGCTGCGGACGGCCTGGGCGGCGTCCCCGGCGTGCCACTGGGCGACGCCCAGGTGGTACTCGGTGAGCGGGTCGGCCGGGGCCGTCTCCAGCATGTCCCGCCAGTGCGGGGCGACCAGGGTGGGCCCGGGCGGCTCCTCCCGCTCCGCGGCGGGCAGGGCCCCGGAGCGCCACAGTTCCAGCCAGGGCCGCTGCTCCTCGCCCAGGTCCGCTCCGGTGAAGGGGGTGCCGGGCAGGTCGAGGCGGCCGCACACGACTTCGAGGGCGCCCCACCCCGAGCCGCGGGCCAGCCGCTCCCCCGGCGCGGTGTCGGCCGCCGCGCGCCAGGCGGCGTACGCCTCGTCGACCCGCTCCCGGGGCAGGGCCGCCTCCAGCGCCTTGCCCACCGCGGCGCGGGCGGCCGCCCAGTCCGGCCCGTGGACGGCCCCCGGGTCCGCCGAGAGCGGCCCGTACGCCTCCAGCCAGCTCAGCTCGGCCCCCGGCTCCAGGCGAACGTGCTCCCGCTGGGTGCGGGCGAGGCCGGCCTGGATCTCCGCGTAGCCGCCGGTGCCGGGCTCGGTCAGCCACTCCTGCCAGCGGCGGCCGCCGCGCCCCGAGCCCCACGCGAAGAGCTTCCGGCCGCGCAGCAGGGACGTCGAGGTCTGCACGAGGCCGCCGCCCGTGCCGTCGAGGGCGGCGATCCAGGGGCGGGTCCCGGCGTCGGCGGCGACCTCGTGGAAGTAGTCGGAGGCGTGGGTGCTGCGCAGCGGGTACGTGCGGTCCGCACCCTCCCACTCGGGGACGGGGATGCGGCGCAGTGCCCCCTCGGCGGTGGGGTGCCAGGCCTCGTCGGCGGGGGCGAGGACGCGCAGGCCCGGCGTCTCCGGTACGGCCGTGTTGGACCACCAGTACACGGGTGCGGGGCGCTCGTGCGGGTTGCGGACGCGGACGCCCGCGTACAGGAACTCCCCGTCCCGGGGCAGCCAGAGGTCCACCTGGAAGGGCAGGTCGCGCAGCCGCTCCCACTCCCACAGCCGCAGCATGGTCCCGCCGTCCGGGGCGGGCACGGCGGCGGCGTGCAGCGGGGCGCAGGCGAGGGCGGTGTGGCCGGTGGCGCCGATGTTCCACTCGATGCCGCCGGAGAACCAGGCCCCGTTGAGAGCGAAGGCGGCCGGCTGGAGGACGGGGTTGCGGTACAGCAGTTCGCGGCCGGTGGGGACGTGCACGAGGGAGTGGACGCGGCCGCCGAGGCCGGGCAGGACGGTGGCCCGCAGGTGCGCGTTCTCCAATACCAGCGCCTCGACGCGGGTCTCGGTGCGCTGCCGTCCGTAGCCGTCGCGGATCCGGACGGGCAGCAGCGAGCGCAGGTGCCCGTACGCGGCCTGCCGGGCCGTGTCGCGGGGCAGGGCCCGGCAGGCCGCGTAC
>NZ_RPSE01000493.1:0-3934 GCF_003949955.1 Streptomyces sp. WAC05292 | reverse complement strand
GCTCCCCGCCCTCCCGGAAGGCGCGCAGCCGCCGGTACGCCTCCAGCCCGTCCGGCACCCACGGCCAGGATCCGTCCGCGATCCGGCCCTCCAACTCGTCCTCCGGCAGCCAGGAGTGCCAGGCCACCTCCGACTCCTGCGGCCGCACCTCCCGTCCGCCGCAGCGCACCTCGTGCACGTACGACCACCAGCTCCCGCCCGGCCCCTCGTACAGGAACTTGAACAGCGGCTCCGGCCGGGGCAGCCCGGACACCCCGAGCTCCTCCTCCGCCTCCCGCAGCGCGGCCGAGGCGTAGTCCTCGCCCGCCCCGAGGACTCCGCCCACGAACATGTCGTAGTGGGAGGGGAAGACCAGCTTCGACGCCGTGCGCCGGTGCACGAACACCCGCCCCCGGTCATCCCTGGCCAGCACGAACGCGCACCGGTGGAGCAAGCCCCGCGCGTACACCTCGCCGCGCGGCGCCCGGCCCGTCACCCGGTCGTCGCGGTCCACCACGTCCAGTACCTCGTCGGCAGCACTCATGCGGCCATCCAAGCACCGCACCGCCATTGACGGGTTGCCGACCCGTGGCAAAGGATCAGCCCCACCGGCGACCGGAGGGCGACTTCGCATGACGTACGACGCAGACGTGATCGTGATCGGGGCAGGCCTCGCCGGCCTCGCCGCCACCGCCGAACTCGCCGACGCGGGCCGCAGCGTGATCCTGCTCGACCAGGAGCCCGCGCAGTCGGCCGGCGGCCAGGCGCACTGGTCCTTCGGCGGCCTGTTCCTCGTCGACTCCCCCGAGCAGCGCCGGTTGCGCATCAAGGACAGCCGCGACCTCGCCCTTCAGGACTGGCTCGGCACCGCCGGCTTCGACCGCGAGGAGGACGCCTGGCCGCGCCGCTGGGCCGAGGCGTACGTCGACTTCGCGGCCGGGGAGAAGCGGCCCTGGCTGCACCGCCTCGGCGTCCGCTTCTTCCCCGTCGTGGGCTGGGCCGAACGGGGCGGGTACGGCGCCCTCGGCCACGGCAACTCCGTCCCCCGCTTCCACATCACCTGGGGCACCGGCCCCGGCCTCGTCGAGCCCTTCGAGCGCCGCGTCCGCGAGGCCGCCGCCCGCGGGCGGGTCCGGATGCTGTTCCGCCACCGGGTCACCGGGCTCTCCCGGACGGCCGGCGCGCCGGACACCGTCACCGGCGAGATCCTCCAGCCGTCCTCCGCCGCCCGGGGATCCGCCAGCAGCCGCGAGCCGGTCGGCGCGTTCTCCCTGCGCGCCCAGGCGGTGATCGTCGCCAGTGGCGGGATCGGCGGCAACCACGACCTCGTCCGCAAGCAGTGGCCGGACCGGCTCGGCACCCCGCCGGAGCGCATGCTCTGCGGGGTACCCGCCCACGTCGACGGCCTGATGCTGGGCATCGCCGAGGACGCCGGCGCCCGCCACATCAACAAGGACCGCATGTGGCACTACACCGAGGGCATCGCCAACTGGGACCCGATCTGGGCCCGCCACGGCATCCGCATCCTCCCCGGCCCCTCCTCGCTCTGGCTGGACGCCACCGGCAGGCGGCTGCCCGTCCCGCTCTTCCCCGGCTTCGACACCCTCGGAACCCTCGACCACATCATGCGGACCGGCCACGACCACACCTGGTTCGTCCTCAACCGCCGCATCATCGGCAAGGAGTTCGGCCTCTCCGGATCCGAGCAGAACCCCGACCTGACCGGCAAGTCCGTGCGCGGCGTCGTCGACCGGGCCCGGCAGGCCGTGCCGGGGCCCGTCCAGGCCTTCATGGACCGCGGGGCGGACTTCGTCGTCGAGCGCAGCCTGCCCGCCCTCGTGCGCGGCATGAACGCCGTCACCGGCCTCGACCTGCTCGACGAGGACACCGTCCGCCGCGAGGTCACCGCCCGCGACCGGGAGATCGCCAACCCCTTCACCAAGGACCTCCAGGTCACCGCCGTCCACGGAGCCCGCAGGTACCTCGGCGACCGGCTGATCCGCACCGCGGCCCCGCACCGCATCCTCGACCCCGCAGCCGGCCCGCTGATCGCCGTACGCCTGTCCGTCCTGACCCGCAAGTCCCTCGGCGGCCTGGAGACCGACCTGTCCTCGCGCGTCCTCACCGACTCCGGCGAGCCGCTGCCAGGCCTGTACGCGGCCGGGGAGGCGGCCGGGTTCGGGGGCGGCGGCGTCCACGGCTACCGCGCCCTGGAGGGCACCTTCCTCGGCGGCTGCCTCTTCTCGGGCCGCGCCGCCGGACGGGCGGCGGCCGCCGCCGTGGCCTGACCCCGGGGCGGGCGGCGGGCGGCGGCCCCGGCGGGGCTCAGGCCAGGCGGGAGACCACCCGGAACCGCTCGGCGACGACCAGGGTGTCGTCGCCGACCGTGTACTCCGGGTCGCCGAGCACCGCGCGGGTCTCCCCGCCGTGCCAGAACCGCTCGTGGGAGGCACGCCATTCGGCCACTGACGCGTACCCCTCGCCCTCGTCCAGGGCGTGTTGCAGGTCCACGTCGGCGAGCGGCAGCACCCGCACCTCCGCCACCTCCACCACGGCCACCGGGCACTCGCCGGAGTCGACGAGGACCGCCCGGTCGCCGGCGGCGGGAAGGGGCTCGCCCTCCGCCTCGTACGCGGCCAGCAGCCCCGTCGTCGTGGTCTTCGCCCCGCTCAGCACCGCCGCCACCAGCGCGTCGCGCAGCGGCCCGGGGAACCCGAGCAGGTACGGGGGCAGCTCTTCATGCGTCTCCACGGCCCCACCCTACGGCCCTCCCGCCGCCCGGCCGGGCCGCGGCCGGGCGTGCCGGGGCCGCCCCCAACTATCGGCCGCGCCGCACCAGTTGAAACGCGCCACCCGGCAGACCGGACCTTGACTCGGAGCTGTGCCTACCGGTTTGCTGTGCGTGATCATTCCAGCCGTTCCCGTCACGTCCACCGTCCGTCAGCCCGCCACCGTGCCCGTGTCCTGGAGGGAAATCCGCGGATGTCCCCGCCTCCGCCGCCCCTCGGCCGCGCCCGCAAGCGGGACGCCCAGCTCTTCGACCCGGCCCTCTGCGACACCGAACTGGTCGACGTCCGGGCCCGGTTCACCCAGGGCCGGTGGGCCAAGGCGCGCGCCCTCCTGGCCGGCACCGGCGACGACTGGGACCGCCGCGGCCACCGCGTCGTCGTCCTCGCCGAGACCCCCGCCGCCCTGGCCTGGGCCCGCGAATGGCTGCTCGCCGAACCCGAGAGCGCCGACGCCGCCACCCTCCTCGCCTGCGCCGCCGTCTTCGCCGCCCTCCGCCGCAAGGGCTCCCCCGAGGCCGCCGAGGAGGCCTGCCACCGCGCCGCCGCACTCCTGCCCGCCGACCCGACGCCCTGGCTCGGGCTGCTCATGCTCTCCCGCGCCTTCGGCTCCCAGGAGGAGTTCAGCCGCCACTTCGACCAGGTCCGCGCCCGCCACCGGGAGCACCACCACGCCCACCACCTCATGGTCGCCCGCCTCGCCGAGCACGCCCCGGCCGCCGGACAGGACCCCCTCCACGAGGTGTACGACTTCGCGGCCTGGGCGGCCGAGGAGTCCCCGGCCGACTCCCCGCTGGCCGTCCTCCCGGTCATCGCACACGCCGAGCGCTACCGGGTCCTGGCCGCCGCCCACGGCGCCGGCCCCGGCAGCGCCGCCGCGCACTGGTCGAACCGCCGGGCCCGCCAGGTCCTGCGCTCCGCGTTCGACTGGTGGCTGGAATGGGAGCGCGAGGACCACCCCCGCAACCGCGTCGACCTGAACTTCCTCGCCCACGCCAAGCTGTGCGAGGGCCGGCCCGCCGAGGCCGCCGCCCTCTTCCACCGCATCGGCAGCCACGCCACCCCGGCCCCCTGGTCCTACCCGGACCTCGACCCGCAGAAAGCCTTCCTCGCGGCGCGCAGCGCCGCGCTCGGCACCGCTTGACCCCCCGCCGGGCGCGGCGCTGCGC
>NZ_RPSE01000492.1:0-3938 GCF_003949955.1 Streptomyces sp. WAC05292 | reverse complement strand
GGCCCCAGGCGCAGCGTGGCCATCGAACTCCCCCTCCTGACGACCCTGTGATCACGGTACGACGGGGAGGGGGAGGCCCGCCACCCCCTCCCCGTCGTACCGTGATCACAGGGTCGTCAGGAGGGGGAGTTCGATGGCCACGCTGCGCCTGGGGCCGCTGTTGCGCCACGTCGACTGGGAGACGGGCGGCTCGGCCACCCTGTGGGTCGAGGCCGACCGCCCGTGCCGGGCCGAGGTGCGGTGCGCCGACGGCGCGGGGGGCGAGGCTCGCACGTTCCAGATAGCGGGGCACCACTATGCGGTCGTGCCGGTGTCGGGCCTGGCCCCGGGGAGCACGACGGCGTACGAGGTCCTGCTGGACGGGGTCCGCGTGTGGCCGCTGCCCGACAGCGGCTTCCCGCCGAGCACGATCACGACGCCCGCCGTCGCCGGCCCCGGCCGGGCCGCTCCGCCCGTACGCATCACGTTCGGCTCGTGCCGGCATGCGGCGCCGCCCGCCGACCGGCACGGGCCGCACGGCCCGGACGCGCTGGACACCCTCGCCGCGAGGCTCGCCGCCCATCCGGACGAGCCGCGCCCCGATGTGCTGCTGCTCCTCGGCGACCAGGTGTATGCCGACCAGCCGTCCCAGGAGACCCGGCAGTGGCTCGCGGCCCGCCGCGACCTTCGGGACCCTCCCGGCGCGCAGGTCGCGGACTACGAGGAGTACACGCGGCTGTACGACGAATCGTGGCGCGACCCGGAGATCCGCTGGCTCCTGTCCACCGTGCCCAGCCTCCACGTGTTCGACGACCACGACGTCATAGACGACTGGAACACCAGCGCGGCGTGGCTCGCGGAGATGCGGGCGCAGCCGTGGTGGCGGGAGCGCGTGCTCAGCGGGCTGATGTCGTACTGGGTGTACCAGCACCTGGGCAACCTCTCCCCGGCCGAGCTGGCCGCCGACCCGCTGTACGGGGCGGTGTGCTCCTCCCCGGACGGTACGGAGACGCTGCGCGCCTTCGCCTCCGCGGCCGACTCCGACCCGGCATCCGTGCGCTGGAGCTACCGCCGCGACTTCGGCCGGACCCGGCTGCTGATGGTGGACACGCGGGCCGCGCGCGTCCTGGCGGAGGACCGGCGGGCCATGCTGCATCCGGCGGAGGAGCAGTGGCTGCGGGAGAACGCCCTCGCCGGCCACGGCGGCTTCGACCACCTGCTGATCGGCTCGTCGCTGCCCTGGCTGATACCGCCCCTGATCCACGACGCCGAGGTGTGGGATGCGGCGCTGTGCCGCGGGGAGCGGGGGCCGCGCTGGGCTCGGGTCGGCGAGCGGCTGCGGCGGGCGGCCGACCTGGAGCACTGGGCGGCGTTTCCCGGTTCGTTCGCCGCGCTGGGCGATCTGATCGAGGAGGTGGGGACGGGCCCGCGGGCGCCGGCGACCGTGGCGGTCCTCTCCGGGGACGTCCACCATGCGTACGTGGCCGAGCCCCGGATACCCACGGCGGCGCGGGTGTTCCAGCTGACGTGCTCGCCGGTGCACAACTCGGTGCCCGGGGTCGTCAAGTGGGGCTTCCGGCTGGGCTGGTCGCGGATGGGCCGCTGGCTGGGCCGGGGCCTGTCCCGGCACGGGCGGACGGGGCGGCCTCCGCTGGCCTGGAGGCGCACGGGCGGGCCGTGGTTCGGCAACCAGCTGATGACGCTGTCGCTTTCGGGCCGGGAGGCGCGGCTGCGCCTCGACCAGGCGCGCCGCCGGCGCGGCGGCCGCGGCGGTCGGCGCGCGGCGCGGCTGGTGAGCGTGCTGGACCGGCGGCTGACGCCGGGTGGTTGAGGGCCGGGACCCGCGCGCCGGACGGGCGGGTCCCGGGCGTACGCTGTATGGCTGTCAAGCCGCTCCTGCCGCTCCCCCGCGACGTCGCGGCGCCGTACGCCGTCGCACGCCAACCGGACTGGGGAGTCCCGCTTGTTTGAGACGCTGGGGTCGCTGACCACGAGCCCGTGGATCTACGCCGTGGTGGCCTTGTCGGTGGTGCTGGACGTGTTCCTGCCGGTGCTGCCGAGCGGCGTCCTGGTGATCACGGCGGCTGCGGCCGCGGCGGCTGCCGGCGCGGCCGGGCCGGTGCCCGTGCCGGAGCAGGTGCCGGACATCGCGGCGCTCTTGGTGATCGCCGCGACGTCGTCGGTGCTGGGTGACATGGCGGCATTCCGGGTGGCCCGGCGCGGCGGCGGCCGGCTGGAGCGGGCCATCGCCCGCTCCCGCAGGCTGACGCTCGCGCAGGAGCACCTCGGCACGGCGCTGGCCCGCGGCGGGGGCGCCCTCGTCGTGATCGCCCGGTTCGCGCCCGCCGGCCGCTCGGTGGTGTCCCTCGGCGCCGGCAAGACCCACCGCAAGGTCACGGAGTTCCTGCCCTGGTCGGCCCTGGCCGGCATGGCCTGGGCCGGCTACAGCGTCGCCCTGGGCTACTTCGGTACGCAGTGGCTGGGCGCGGCCTGGCTCGGCACCGCCGTGTCGGTGCTCGCCCTGTTCGCCGCGGGGGCCTTGGCGGGCTTCGTCATCCGCCGCCCGTCGCCGGCGGTATAGCGGCGGCGGTACAGCGGCGGCGGGCGCGCGTACCCGTACGACGCGTACGTGCGCCTGTCCCCCGGACGGCGCACGGGCTCACCCGTTCAACCGGCCCGGATCGCCGTGCCCGGCAGGGGCTCCTAGCGTCGCAGAGAGGCGCACAGCCGAATTCCGCGTCACATCCGTGGCGGGGTCGCGCCGTTTCGAGGAGCCCCGAGGAGTTCTCTCCATGACCGCCAAGCTGCCGAACCGCCGCCTGCTGGGCCTCGCGGCCGCGACGCTCGCCGTGGCCGCCGCGACCGCCACTCCCGTCACCGCAGCCCCGTCCGTCACCTCTCCGACCGCGACGGTCTCCCCGACCAGTGCCGCCCCCGGCAGCCGCGTCAGCCTGACGCTCCGCGGCTGCGCGACCCGGGCGGCCAGGGCCACGTCCACCGCCTTCGGCGATGCCCGCCTCGCCCCGGCGACGGGCGACGGGACGGCCCTCTTCGGTTCGGCGACCGTCTACAACAACGCCTCCACGGGTGCGCACTCGGTCACCTTCGACTGCGGGGACGGCTCCCGGATCACGGTGTCCCTGCAGGTCACCCCGGGCGCGGCCCGCGGCGGCACCGGCGGCAGCATCGGCGGCGCCAACCCGGCCCTGATCGCCGTCGGCGGCACCCTGGCCGCGAGCGCCCTCGGCGCGGGCGTCTGGGTGATGCGCCGCCGCACCCGCACCACCTGACGGGCGAAGGGGGCGGCTACACGGCCGGCGCCGCCGCCCCCCGCACCTTCAGCCCGCCGAGCAGGTCCCGCGTCGCGTCCGCGACGGCATCCACGGCGGCGTCGAACACCTCCTGGTTGTGACCGGCGGGCGCCCGGAAGCCGGACACCTTCCGCACGTATTGCAGCGCGGCTGCGCGGATCTCCTCCTCGGTGGCCTTCCCGGGGATGGCGGGCGGTCGCAGCGTCTTAATGGAACGGCACATACCCCCACTATCCGCTACCGGGACAGTTCCGCTCCGGACAACTTCACGATCAAGGCGGCCTGGAGCCGCGCCCGCACCTCGGGGTCGGCGACCTCGTCGAGCAGCCCGACCGCCTGCTGCATGGCGGCGGCGGCCCGCCGGTCCTCCCGCAAGGACGCGGTCTGCGCGGCCATGTGCCGCAGCGCGATGTCGGCCCGCCGGTGGAAGAGCTGCCCGATCAGCGTGACGACCACCCCGACGGAACAGGTCACGACCCCGAGGTACAGGTCCCCGGAGGTCTCGGCCCGCCACACGGCGAGCGCCACCCCGAACAGCAGGATCGCGCCCCCCGCCCCGGCGAACCACTGACTGGTGACAAAACTGCTCCGCGCCTGCGCCAGCCCGTATGCGTAGTACTCGACAAGCACGGAAGTGAAGTCCCCGTC
>NZ_RPSE01000491.1:0-3971 GCF_003949955.1 Streptomyces sp. WAC05292 | reverse complement strand
CGCCCCCACTACCGCTCCTCCTTCCGATCCGCCCGCCCCGGAGCGGCGTACCGGCTTCGCCCCGCCCGGGTAGGGCTGTCGGGGGGTCCGCTTAGGCTGCGGCGCATGTCAGTCAACATCGATCTCAGCTTCAGCGTGACCGGGCTCGCGGACCGGCAGCAGGCAGAGGACGTCGTCCGGGCCGTGCAGGAGCTGCTGTACGGCGAGTCGCTGGAGAACCAGGTCAGCCACGGCTGGTCCGTGGACGACGCCGGTGCGTTCTTCGTCTCCGGGGAGTCGGACCACCCGCTCGGCATCACCCGCTTCTACCTCTGGCAGCCGCACTTCGAGGGCCTGTTCGCGGCGACGGTCGCCGGTGTGGCCCCCGCGGCCGCGCACGAGATCCGCTGGGGGTACCCGGACGAGGAGTACTGACCCTCGGCCGCCCCCGTCCCCGCCTGCGCCGGCGGTCAGGCGGGGAACGCCGACGGCGGCGTCTCCAGGTGTTCCAGTTCGATGCCGGGGGCGGCCAGGACGACGTCGCCCGCGAGGTGCACGGAGTGGACCTCCCCGGTGTCCAGGGCGGTCACCCGGTACTCGTCGACGACGAGGGGCCCGCTGTCGGTGTCGTGGACGCTGCTGCCGGCGAGCTGCCAGGCCTGGTCGACCGTACGCGGGGCCAGGACGGGTTCGGTGAGCGCGACGAGCCGGACGCGGGTCGCGGCGGCCCCGACCGCGGGGCGGAGCAGGCGCGCGGTGGCGACGAGGAAGGCCGGGGAGGTGCCGGTGAACGCGGTGGCGGGGGCGTTGCCCTCGGCCGCTTCGGCGCCGGCGGGGTCGGAGCGGACCCAGGTGACCCCGTCGATGGCGGCGCCGCGGACCTGCCAGCCGGCGAGGGCCAGTTCGACGCGGATGGGGCGGCCGAGCTCGTCGACGGCGAGGTCGACGGAGCCGCGGTGGCCGCCGTCCGGGCCGGTCAGCTGGGAGACGTAGCGCCAGCCGGAGGGGCCGGGGGCGCAGTGGAAGTGCTCCTCGCCGAGCGGGGTGTGGTCGTGCGGGTCGTGGAGCGAGTAGCGGCCGCGGGGCATGGCGGGGGTCCTTGCTGTGCGAACGTACGGGGCAGGCCCCCGGCACGGGTGCCGGGGGCCTGGCTCGGTGCTGCCGGGGCAGCGGTGCTGCGGTTCCGCGGAAGGGCCGGCGGGCGCCGGCCCGCCGGGCGGATCAGTAGCGGTAGTGGTCGGGCTTGTACGGGCCCTCGACCTTGACGCCGATGTACGCGGCCTGCTCCGGGCGGAGCGTCGTCAGCTTGACGCCGAGCGCGTCGAGGTGGAGGCGGGCGACCTTCTCGTCCAGGTGCTTGGGCAGCGTGTAGACGTCGGTCGGGTACTCCTCCGGCTTCGTGAAGAGCTCGATCTGGGCCAGGGTCTGGTCCGCGAAGGAGTTCGACATGACGAAGGAGGGGTGGCCGGTCGCGTTGCCGAGGTTCAGCAGGCGGCCCTCGGACAGCACGATGAGGACCTTGCCGTCGGGGAACGTCCAGGTGTGGACCTGCGGCTTGACCTCGTCCTTGACGATGCCCTCGATCTTCGCCAGGCCGGCCATGTCGATCTCGTTGTCGAAGTGGCCGATGTTGCCGACGATGGCCTGGTGCTTCATCTTGGCCATGTCCGAGGCCATGATGATGTCCTTGTTGCCGGTCGTCGTGATGAAGATGTCGGCGGTCTCGACGACCTCGTCCAGGGTGGTGACCTGGTAGCCGTCCATCGCGGCCTGCAGGGCGCAGATGGGGTCGATCTCGGTGACGATGACGCGGGCGCCCTGGCCGCGGAGGGACTCGGCGCAGCCCTTGCCGACGTCGCCGTAGCCGCAGACGACGGCGGTCTTGCCGCCGATGAGGACGTCGGTGGCGCGGTTGATGCCGTCGATGAGGGAGTGGCGGCAGCCGTACTTGTTGTCGAACTTCGACTTGGTGACGGCGTCGTTCACGTTGATGGCGGGGAAGAGCAGCGTGCCTTCCTGCATCATCTCGTACAGGCGGTGGACGCCCGTCGTGGTCTCCTCGGTGACACCGCGGATGTCGGAGGCCAGCTGCGTCCACTTCTGCGGGGACTCCGCCAGGGTGCGGTTCAGCAGCGTGAGGATGTGGCCGTACTCCTCGGAGTCCGCGGTGGACGGGTCCGGGGCCGCGCCGGCCTTCTCGAACTCGACGCCCTTGTGGACGAGGAGGGTGGCGTCACCACCGTCGTCGAGGATCATGTTCGGACCGCCGGTGGGGGTGTTCGGCCAGGTCAGCGCCTGCTCCGTGCACCACCAGTACTCCTCCAGCGTCTCGCCCTTCCAGGCGAAGACGGGGACGCCCTGCGGGTTGTCCGGGGTGCCGTTCGGGCCGACGGCGATGGCGGCGGCCGCGTGGTCCTGGGTGGAGAAGATGTTGCAGGAGGCCCAGCGGACCTCGGCGCCGAGCGCCACCAGGGTCTCGATCAGGACGGCGGTCTGCACGGTCATGTGCAGCGAGCCGGTGATGCGGGCGCCGGCCAGCGGCTGCGCCTGCGCGTACTCGCGGCGGATCGACATCAGACCCGGCATCTCGTGCTCCGCCAGGGTGATCTCCTTGCGGCCGAAGGCGGCAAGGGAAAGGTCTGCGACCTTGAAGTCCATGGGTGCTGCTCCTCATGGTTCGAGAGGTGGGTACGGCTGAGCCGCGCATCGCCGGAGGCGGTGCACCGAGCACTCAGTCCGTCGGGGGCCCTCTCTCCCCTCGGCCGGTCGCGGGACCGCCCGACCGCCATCAGCAGCGACGCCTGACACTGATGACGAATCTACACCGAGCAGCGGGGAGAGCCCCAGTGCACCCGTGAAATCGGGGTCGTGCAGGGCCGCGCCCGCGGACCCCCGCGGGCGGGTGCGCGAAGGCCCCCGCGGGGGTCCGCGGGGGCCTTCGGGCGGTGTCGGGGGCCGGTCAGCCGGCGGGCTTGGCGAGGGGGTCCGCGGCGGCCTCGGCGGCCTTGTAGATGTCGGGCTCCAGGTAGATCACGCGGGCGATCGGGACGGCCTCGCGGATGCGGGCCTCCGCGGCGTCGATCGCCTCGGCGACGCGGGCTGCGGTGTCGTCGTGCCGGACGGCGATCTTCGCGGCGACGAGGAGCTCCTCGGGGCCGAGGTGCAGGGTGCGCATGTGGATGAGGCGGGTGACGCTGTCACCGTCGACGACGGCCGCCTTGATCTTCTCGATGTCGTCGATGCCGGCGGCCTCGCCGAGGAGCAGAGACTTCGTCTCGGCGGCCAGGACGATCGCGATGAGGATCAGCAGGACGCCGATCGCGAGGGTGCCGATGCCGTCCCAGACGCCGTCGCCCGTCAGGAGGGCGAGGCCGACGCCGATGAGGGCGAGGACGAGGCCGACGAGCGCGCCGAGGTCCTCCAGCAGCACGACGGGCAGTTCGGGCGCCTTGGCGCGCTTGACGAACTGCCGCCAGGTCAGGCCGCCACGCAGCTCGTTCGACTCCTTGATCGCGGTGCGGAAGGAGAAGGACTCCGCGATGATCGCGAAGACGAGGACGCCGACGGGCCAGTACCAGGCCTCGATCTCGTGCGGGTGCTTGATCTTCTCGTAGCCCTCGTAGATGGCGAACATGCCGCCGACGGTGAAGAGCACGATGGAGACGAGGAACGCGTAGATGTAGCGCTCCCGCCCGTACCCGAAGGGGTGTTCCGCGGTGGCCTCGCGCTTGGCCTTCTTGCCGCCGAGGAGCAGCAGCCCCTGGTTTCCGGAGTCCGCCAGCGAGTGGACGCTCTCGGCGAGCATCGACGACGAGCCACTGAAGACGAAGGCCACGAACTTGGCTGCGGCAATGGCGAGGTTGGCGGAGAGTGCCGCCACGATCGCCTTGGTTCCGCCCGACGCGCTCATGGGTGCTGATTGTCCCTTCCTCGGTACGGCGGCCCTGGCCGGGGCGCCGCGCTACGGCCGCACATTCTTGCAGCCGCCGGCG
>NZ_RPSE01000490.1:0-3979 GCF_003949955.1 Streptomyces sp. WAC05292 | reverse complement strand
GGCCGGGGCCGCCGGGGTAGCCGTACGGGCTGCCGGGGCCGGCCCGCAGCAGCCCGCCCCCGGCGGCTGGAACCGCGGCGGCACCGGCCCCGGCAGCCCGTACGGCTACCCCGGCGGCCCCGGCCGGTGGGGCAAGCCCCCGGCCGCCAAGCCGGGCGTCATCCCGCTCCGCCCCCTCGACATGGGCGAGATCCTCGACGGCGCCGTCGCCACCATGCGGCGCCACTGGCGCTCCGTCTTCGCGATCACCCTCGTCATCGCCACGGTCGTCCAGGTCGCCGACGTCCTGCTGAAGAAGTACGCCTTCCCGGCCGTCCCCGTCATGAGCGAGGAGCCGGACCTCCAGGAGCTCGTCGACTCCCTCACCGACACGCTCCTGTCGAGCCTGGGCACCGCCTTCGTCCAGTTCATCGCCGGAATCCTGGCGACCGCCCTGCTCACCATGGTCTTCAGCCGGGCCGTCGTCGGCCGCGCCTCGTCCGTCGGCGAGGCCTGGCGCGACGCCCGCCCGCAGCTGCCCCGCCTGGTCGGCCTGGCCCTGGCCATCGGGCTGGGCGCCGCCGTCCTCGCCACCGTGCTGCTCCTGCCGGGCGTCCTCACCCGGAGCGCCGGCCTGCTCCTGCTCGGCGGCCTCGCCGCGCTGCCGCTGCTGCTCTGGCTCGCGATCAGGTTCACGCTGGCCTCGCCGGCGCTGATGCTGGAGAAGTCCGGCATCGTCACCGCCCTGCGCCGCTCCTCCAAGCTCGTCCAGGGCTCCTGGTGGCGGATCTTCGGCATCACGGCCCTGACCGCGATCATCACGCTCGTCGTGTCGTTCGCGATCCTCATTCCGATCAACGGCCTCGCGCTGCTCATCGCGGGCGGCCTCGACGGCTTCGACCAGCAGACCCTGGCCACCAGCTGGTCGTTCCTGGTCATCTCCGGCATCGGCGCGGTCATCGTGCAGACCGTCACCATCCCGATGCAGGCAGGCGTCACCGTCCTCCTCTACGTCGACCAGCGCATCCGCCGCGAGGCCCTCGACCTGGAGCTGGCCCGCGCGGCCGGCCTCCACGAGTACGGCTCGGACCCCGCGGCCCCGCCCACGGCCGGCTAGCCGCCCGTGGCGAGCAGGGGGGAACGCATCGCGGGCGCGGCGGCCGGGGAGACTCCGCCGGTCACGACGCCTCGCGGGCCGGCCCGCGAGGCGGCCGAACGGGAGCTGTCCGACCCGGCCTACCACCAGAACGACCCCGGCCTGCTGCGGCGCGCCCTGGACGCCTTCTGGGAGTGGCTCGGCGACCTCTTCGACCGGGCCGGCTCGGCCGCCCCCGGCGGCACCGCCCCCGGCACCGGCGCCCCCGGGGAGGCGGACGCGTGACCCCCGCATCCACCGCCCTCGCCACCGCGGCGACGGCCGCCGCCGAGCGCGGCTTCCTCTCCCCGACCGGCGTCGAGATCGCGTTCGTCCTCGTCGGCCTCGCCACCCTCGGCGCGGCCGTCGTCACCGTCACCACCCGCCAACTCGTCCACGCCGCCCTGTGGCTGGTCGTGGCGCTCGGCGGGATCGCCGTCGAGTACCTGCTGCTCACCGCCGAGTTCATCGCCTGGGTGCAGGTCCTCATCTACCTCGGCTCCGTCATCGTCCTCCTCCTCTTCGGCCTCATGCTCACCAAGGCCCCCATCGGCCGCTCCCCGGACGCCGACTCCGGCAACCGGGGGGTCGCCCTCGGCGTCGCCGCCGTGGCCGCCGCCGCACTCGTCTGGGTGGTCGTCGACGCCTTCCGCACCACCTGGGTCGACCTCGACGGCCCCGTCCAGGGCTCCACCCGGGTCACCGGCGAAATCCTCTTCCAGCACTGGGTGCTGCCGTTCGAAGCGCTGTCCGTCCTCCTCCTCGCCGCCCTCATCGGCGCCATCGTTCTCTCCCGCAAGGACACGGCGGACACCGCCGCCGCACCCGCCGACGCCACCGACCAGGGGGAGAGCTGATGCACCTCGCCTACCCCGCCGTGCTCGCGGCGCTCCTGTTCTGCACCGGGCTCTACGGGGTCCTGGCCCGCCGCAACGCCATCCTGGTCCTGATGTCCGTCGAGCTCATGCTCAACGCCGTCAACCTCAACCTCGTGGCCTTCGACGTCTGGCTCCGCGACACCCTGCACGCCGGCCAGGCCCTCACGCTCTTCACCATCGCCATCGCCGCCGCCGAGATCGGCATCGGCCTCGCGATCGTGCTGATGGTCTACCGCAACCGGGGCACCTCGGACGTCGACCGGCTCCGCGACACCGCCGAGACCCGCGAACCCGACACGACCGGCACGACCGGCACCGCCCGGCCGGAGGTCGCCGCGTGAGCACCACCACCCTCGCCGTCCTCGTCCCGCTCCTCCCCTTCCTCGGCGCCGCCGCCGGCCTCCTCCTCGGACGCACCGCTCCCGGCTTCGTCCGCCCCCTCGCCGTCCTCCCCGCCCTGGCCGCAGCCGTCCTCGCCGTGCTCGTCGCCGTCCGGCAGGGCGGCGGCCCCGCCCTCGACGCCGCCACCGAGCTCACCCCGACCGGCTCCGTACCGATCGAGCTGTCCCTCCACATCGACGGCTTCGCCGCCCTGACCGCCGTCCTCGTCGCCACCGTCTCCACCTGCGTCCAGCTGTACTCGACGGCCTACCTGCGCGAGGACCCCCGCTACCCCTCGTACGCCGCGCTCGTCTCCCTCTTCACCTCCGCCATGCTCCTCGTCGTCTACTCCGGCGACCTCATGGTGCTGCTGGTCGGCTGGGAAGTCATGGGCATCTGCTCCTACTTCCTCGTCGGGCACTACTGGGAGACCGAGGCGGCCCGCTCCGCCTCCCTCAAGGCCTTCCTCGTCACCAAGCTCGGCGACGTCCCCTTCCTGATCGGCCTGTTCGCGCTCGCCGCCGA
Source organism: Streptomyces sp. WAC05292 (assembly GCF_003949955.1). NCBI lineage: Bacteria > Bacillati > Actinomycetota > Actinomycetes > Kitasatosporales > Streptomycetaceae > Streptomyces > Streptomyces sp. WAC05292. The sequence continues at coordinate 1,081 of NZ_RPSE01000490.1, read as the reverse complement.
CACCGGCTCCTTCCAGATCACCGACATCCTCGGCTCCGTCGCCGCGGGCGGGCTCGACCACCCGACCGTGATCGCCCTGCTGCTCCTCGCAGGCGTCGCCGGCAAGTCCGCGCAGTTCCCGCTGCACACCTGGCTCCCCGACGCCATGGCCGGCCCCACCCCCGTCTCCGCGCTGATCCACGCGGCGACGATGGTCGCCGCCGGCGTGTACTTCGTCGCCCGCCTCCTCCCCGTCTTCACGGCCTCCCAGGCCGCGCTCCTCGTCATGGCCGCGATGGCCGCCGTCACGATGGCCGGCTCCGCCCTCGCCGCCCTCGCACAGGACGACATCAAGCGGGTCCTCGCCTACTCCACCATCGGCCAGCTCGGCTACATGACCGGCGCCCTCGCCGTCGGCGACCGCGGCGCCGCCGTCTTCCACCTCCTGTCCCACGGCGCCTTCAAAGCCCTCCTCTTCCTCGGCGCCGGCGTGATCATCCACGCCGCCGGCACCAACTCCCTCGCCGCCATGGCCCGCATGGACGGCCTCGCCCGACGCGTCCCCGACGCCTTCTGGACCATGACGATCGGCCTGCTCGCGCTCGCCGCGATCCCGCCCTTCGCCGGCTTCTTCTCCAAGGAAGCCGTCCTCGTCGCCGCCGAGAACGCCGCCGCCGGCCACACCGAGGCCGTCCCCGCCGCAGCCGGATGGCTCGTCCTCGCCTCCGGCGTGCTCACCGCCCTCCTCACCGCCGCCTACGCGACCCGCCTGTGGCTCATGGCCTTCCGCGGCCGCGGCGCCGCCGCCCCCGACCACGGCAGGCAGCCCCTCGCCATGACCGGCGTCCTGTGGCTGCTGGCCCTCCCCTCCCTCGCCTTCGGACTCGCCGCCGGCCCCCTCGCCGACTGGTTCGACGGCGGACAGCTCACGCCGACCGCGGCCACCACCGTCCTCGGCACCGGCGCCGCCGCCTCCGCGACCCGCCTGTGGCTCATGGCCTTCCGCGGCCGCGGCGCCGCCGCCCCCGACCACGGCAGGCAGCCCCTCGCCATGACCGGCGTCCTGTGGCTGCTGGCCCTCCCCTCCCTCGCCTTCGGACTC
>NZ_RPSE01000048.1:0-27182 GCF_003949955.1 Streptomyces sp. WAC05292 | reverse complement strand
CCCCCCGGCCCCGTGGCCGTCCCGCCCGGCCCCCGAGGCGGAGACCGCCCGTGCACCCCGGCTGTCTGAACGCCGACGAGCCGGACGCCGGCACGCGCCGCCTGGTCGCCGCCCGGTTCCCCGCGTGGGCGGACCTGCCCGTGGAGCCCGTCGCCACCGCGGGCACCTCCCACGCCGTCCACCGGCTCGGGACCGGCATGTCGGTGCGCCCGGGAACCTCCTCGTCACCGGGGACCGGCTCGCCGGGTGATCGACTTTGGCTGCCTCGGGCTCGGCGACCCCGCCGTCGACCTGATCGCCGCCTGGTACGTCCTGCCCGCCGCGGCCCGACCCGTCTTCCGCACGGCACCGGACGCCGATGACGCGGGCGGTTGCGCGGCCGCCCGGTGAGCCGCCGCGCCCGGAGGCCGCAGACCTCCCGCTACCAGGGCAGGTCGCGCAGCTGCTGCACGCACAGCAGCACGAACAGCAGGCCGGCGGCGCCCAGCATGCCGTTGCTGACCGCCCCGTTGCGCCATTCGGCCGGCGTGCGCTTCGAGTTGAGCAGCCACACCAGCGTCAGCGCCAGGAACGGCATGAACAGCGCGCCGATCACCCCGTACACCACGACGAGCCCGAACGGCTGGTCCAGGAACAGCAGGCTGATCGGCGGGAACGTCAGCCACAGCAGGTACGCCCGGAACGGCAGCGACTTCTCGGCGCTCCGCCCCTCCGGGACCAGCGACGGCCGCAGTTTGCCCACGAAGTCCGCGAACATCAGGCTCACCCCGTTCCAGACGCCGATCAGCGAGGTGAACGAGGTGGCGAAGAACCCGATCAGGAACAGCTTGGCGGTGGTGTCCCCGTAGGTCTGCGCGAGGACGCCCCCCAGGTCGAGCAGCCCGCGGTCGCCCTTGGCGAGCGCGATGCCCGACGAGTGCAGCAGCTCGGCGCCGACGAACAGCATCGCCACCACGAACACGCCGGTGGTCAGGTACGCCACCCGGTTGTCGAGCCGCATCACCTTCATCCAGCCGGTGTCCCGCCACCCCTTGGCGTTGACCCAGTAGCCGTACGCGGCGAGCGTGATGGTACCGCCGACGCCCCCGATCAGGCCGAGCGTGTAGACCAGCGACCCCTCCGGCAGGACGGGCACCAGGCCGGCCACCGCCGCCCCGAGGTGCGGGGTGACCCGGACCGCGAGGTAGACGGTCACCGCGAACATGACGCCGACCAGGACGGTCATGACCTTCTCGAACGCGGCGTACCGGTTGAACCAGACGAACACCAGCCCCACCAGTCCGCACAGCACCGCCCACGCCTTCAGGTCCAGCGCGCCCGGGAAGAGCGCCGCCAGCGGCAGCGCGCTCGACGACATCGCGGCCGCACCGTAGACGAACCCCCAGACGACGACGTACCCGGCGAAGTACACGGTCGTCCAGGAGCCGAGGCTGCGCCAGCCGTCGAACAGGGTGCGGCCCGTGGCCAGGTGCCAGCGGCCGACGGCCTCCGCCAGCGAGATCTTCACCAGGCAGCCGACGACCGCCGCCCACAGCAGCGTGTAGCCGAACCTGCCGCCGGCGATGAGGGTCGCCACGAGGTCGCCGGCGCCGACGCCGGTCGCCGCGACGACGATCCCCGGGCCGATCGACCGCCAGCCCGCCCTGCGGGGAGGCACCCCGCCGCGCGCCCCTGTCCCGGTCGTGGTCGTGTCCGCCATCCGCGCCGCCTTCCCGTCCGTCCTGCACCGGTTCCGACCGGCCACGAAAGGCGCTGCGCGCCCACCGCGCAAGAGGGCTTTTCAGCCAGCTCCGCCCGGCGCGCCCGCCCGGCCCGCGGCGCGCCCGCCGGCGCCCCGGCCGACCGGCCGCACTCGCACGCGCCGCCGCCCGCCGGGGCCGGTGCGGCCGCCGCCGGGCGGACACAGGTGCCGCAGCAGGCCGGCGGCCGCGAGCGCGGCGACCAGCACGCAGACGGCCCCCCACCCGTACGCCGCGTACAGGCGCACGCCGAGCCACGACCCGGCCGTACCGCCCAGGTACGCGCACATCATGTACGCCGTGGTGAGCCTGCTGAGCGAGTCCTCCCGCAGCGCGTACACCCGCGCCTTGTTGGCGACCATCCCGCCCTGCATGGCGACGTCCAGCAGCAGCGTGCCCGCCGTCAGCGCGGCCAGGCCCGGCAGCCCGCCCAGCCCGCCCGCCGCGAGCACCGCGGCCGACACGGCGACCCCGGCGAGGGCCGCCAGGTTCACCGGCCCCGGCCCGTGCCGGTCGACGAGCCGGCCCGCGTACGGCGTGCACAGCATGGTCACCGCGCCGACCAGGGCGAGCACGCCGACCGCCTGCGCCCCGTACCCGTACGCCGGACCCGTCAGCAGCAGCGCCACGCTCGTCCAGACGGCCGAGAACGCCCCGAAGACGGCCGCCTGGTAGAAGCAGGAGCGGCGCAGCTCCGGCTCCGCACGCAGCAGCCGCAGCGGCTCGGCGAGGAACTCCCGGTACGGCCCGCGGGCGTCGGCGGCCGCGGGGGCGGTGACGGGGACCGCGTACGCCATGACCGCGGCCAGGACCAGCGCGACGGCCGCGGCCACCAGGTAGGGGGCCCGCCAGCCGAGCCATTCGCCGAGGACGCCGCTGAACGCGCGGGCCAGCAGCATGCCGCCGGTGGAGCCGCTGAGCAGCGCGCCGAGGACCGCGCCCCGCCGGTCGGGTGCGACGAGCCCGGCGGCGAGCGGGCTGATGACCTGCGCGGCCACCGTGGTCAGGCCGATCAGGGCGCTCGCGGCGACCAGCGGCGGCAGCGCCGGGGCGCAGCCGGCGGCCAGCAGGGCCACACCGGTGGCGGCGAGCAGGACCACCAGCAGCGAGCGGTGCGGGAAGCGGTCCCCGAGCGGCACCAGCAGCACCATGCCCGCGGTGTAGCCGATCTGGGTGGCGGTCACGACGAGGGACGCGGCGTCGGGGGACACCCCCAGGCCGTCCGCGATCAGCGGGGCGACGGCCTGCGGGAAGTACAGGTTGCCGACGGCCACGGCGCCGGTCACGGCCAGGAGCAGCAGCAGCCTGCGGCTCATCCGGCCGCCCCCGGGAGGAGGCGGGAGGCGAAGGAGGTCATGGGAAGAGTCCACGCCACGGGACCGGCCCTGCCAATTGATGTAGCGTGCCGCTTAATGATCAGCTTCGAGCTCGGGGTCGAGGACCTGGCCCACACCCGGTTCGCGCTCTCGCCGCTCGGCGAGACGGTGCTGAGCCTGCGCGTGCTGCGGGACCCGGGCGTCTCCGTCCTCCACCTGCCCTGGCGCCGGTCGGTCCTCGCACGGATCGGCGGCCTCGACGGCGGCTTCGACACCGGGCTGCTGCTGTCCCTCGTCGCGGACCTCCTCACCCTGCCCGACTTCCTCACCCCGCGCCCCGCCGTGTTCGAGCCGGAGTTCGAGGACGAGCTGGCCGTCGTCCGCGGCACCCCGCCCGGCCGCGTGCGCCGCGACCTGCTGGCCGCGCACGCCCCGCACCCGCTGCCCGCACCCCTGCACGCGGCGACCGCCCCCGGCGACGGGCCCGTGACCGCGCTGCGCGACACCCTGTGCGAACTCCTGCACCGCTACTGGGAGATCGCCGTCCGGCCGGTCTGGCCGCAGATCCGCCTCGTCGCCGAAGCCGACATGACGTACCGGGCGCGGCAGCTCGCCCGCGGCGGCGCCCGTCTGCTCTTCGCCGACATGCACCCCCAACTGCGCTGGGAGGACGCCGGATCCCGGGGCTTCCTGCGCATCCACCGCACGATCGGCGGGTACGAGGCCAAGGCCTGCGGCCGCGGCCTGCTGCTCGTGCCGTCCGTGTTCGCCCACAAGTGCGCGCCGCCCGTGGGCCCCGACGAGCCGCCCTCCCTGCTCTACCCGAGCCGAGGGGCGGCCACCCTGTGGGAGGCCGAACCCGAACCGGTCCTGCGGACCGGGGCGGACGCGGGCGGAAGGGCCGCCGGGGCTGCCGGGGACGCCCTCGTCCCGCTCCTCGGCGCGCCCCGGGCCCGGCTGCTGCGCCTGCTCGCGGAGCCCGCCGCGACGGTCGAACTCGCCCGCCGCCTGCGCGTCACCCCCAGCGCGGTGTCGCAGCACCTCCGCGTCCTGCACGCCGCGGGGCTGGCCACCCGCGCCCGGCACGGCCGGCAAGTGCTCTACCGGCGCAGCCCGCTCGGCGACCGGCTCGCCGCGGGCGGCTGACGCGGCGGCCCGCCCTCGCCGACCCTCCCCGGCGGCCCGCCCTCAGGACGCGCCGAAATCCGGGAGGGTGAGCGTGCCGTCGTCGGCGAGGGCGAACCCCGGATTGTGTGCGATCTCCCACACATGGCCGTCGGGGTCGGTGAACACGCCGGCGTAGCCGCCGTAGAACGTCGGCGCGGGCGGCCGCGTCACCGCCGCCCCGGCCCGCCGGGCCGTCTCGACGAGCTCGTCCACCTCCTGCGGGGACCGGACGTTGTGCGCCAGGGCGATCCCGCCCCACCCGGGGGCGTCCTCGACGCCGCTGTCCTGCGCCAGTCTGTCGCGCCCCCACAGGACCAGCGCGAGGCCGCCCGCCTGGAAGAACACCGTCTCCTCGGCCTGCTGCCCGCGCCAGCCCAATTCCTCGTAGAAGGCACGGGCCCGGCCGAGGTCGGCCACGCCGAGGGTGATCAGACTGATCCGCTGCTCCATGGCGGGACGCTACCACCGGGCCCGCCGCCCGGCGTCACGGCACGGGAGCCGTCCGCCGGTCGAACCACGCCGCGCTCTCCGGCCGGCGGGCCCACAGCACCGCCAGCGCCGCCGGCACGGGCCAGGCCAGGCCCAGGAGCGGCTCCACCCGGTACACGACCAGCGCGAACGGCAGGGCCACCCAGCCGTACGCGCAGGCCGCCACCCGCAGCCTGCGCAGCCGCAGCGGGAACTTCAGCGCGGTGACGACTCCCCACGCCGCCACCGCCAGGACGACCAGCCCGCCGCACACGACCTGGCCCGCGCGCTCCTCGACCTCCCGGCGGCAGCAGGCCGCCGAGGCGTCCTCCTCGCCCCAGACCGCCGCGGCGACGGCCATGCTGTCCGTCACGAGCCACACCCCGACGACGGCCTGCACGCCGCCGAGCAGCATCATCAGCACCCGAAGTCGCCGCACCGGCCGCGGCATCCGCACGCCCTCCCACGGCCGGCCGGCCGCGGAACCGTCCCCGAACCCGTACCCGTCGTGCGGTTCCACTGCGACGACCTCCCCCGGCAGGGCATCCCCGGCACGTGCCACCCCCAGCATCCGGCGGCACGGCCCCGGTGTACAGGGGCCGTGCCGGCCCGCGGCGGGCGGCGGCGCCGGCGGCGTCGGCCGTGTCAGCGCAGGCAGCGGCCGAAGGCGACGACGTACGTCCCGCCGTTCGGCGCGGAGGCCCCGGCGCGGTCGGCGGCCGGGCGGCAGCCGGCGGCCCGGACGCGGGTCTGCGGCGTCGAGCCGGTGGCAGGGTTGCGGTGCGGTCCTTCCCCGGCCCCCACCACGCGTGCGAGGGGCCGCCGCAGGACTCACCCGTACGGCCCAACGTGCCCGGGCGGGGGCGCCGGACGCGGTGCCGGGCTTTCGCCGCGGCCTTAGCGTGAGACGCGGGGCGGGCCGCCGGCAGCCGCGAAGGGACTCGCATGCGTCGATATCCGCCGATCGGCGACCACGGCCTCATCGGCGACCTCCGGACGGCCGCGCTGGTCTCCTCCGAAGGCGTGCTCGACTGGTACTGCGCCCCGCGCTTCGACTCGCCCAGCCTGTTCGCGTCCCTCCTGGACCACGACCGCGGCGGCCACTTCGCCGTCACCGCCGACGCCCCCGGCGCCGTGGTCCGCCAGCTCTACCTCGCGGACACCGCCGTGCTGGTCACCCGTTTCATGACCGAGGAAGGCGTCGGCGAGGTCGTCGACTTCATGCCCCTCGGCGAGGCCGAGGCGCCAGCCGACCGGCACCGCGTCATCCGCATCATGCGCGTCACCCGCGGAAGGGTCCGGTTCCGGATCGACTGCCGGCCCGCCTTCGACTACGGGCGCGCCACGCACACCACGGCGTTCCCCGCCCCCGGCACGGTCCGCTTCACCGGCCCGCGGGTGGCCGTCTTCCTGCAAACCGCCGGGCCCGTACGGCTCACCGGCGACGGACCGGGCGTCCAGGGCGAGGCCGAGCTGGAAGAGTACGACATGGCCGCGGCCGTCCTGACCGTCTGCCACGACCCCGCGGCACTGCCGCCCGGCCCGCCGACGGAAGCCGACATCCGCCGCGCCTTCCGCTCCACGTACCGCTACTGGCACCGCTGGGTGCGCCGCAGCCGCTACCGGGGGCGCTGGCAGCAGATGGTCAACCGGTCGGCGATCACTCTCAAACTCATGACATACGCCCCCACCGGCGCCCCCGTCGCCGCGGTCACGGCCGGCCTGCCCGAGCAGATCGGCGGCGAACGCAACTGGGACTACCGCTACACCTGGGTCCGCGACGCCTCCCTGTCGGTCAAGGCCCTGGTCGACCTCGGCCTCGACGAAGAGGCCGACGCCTTCCGCCGCTGGCTCGCCGCCCGCGTACAGAACGGCGGCACCGTCACCGGCGAACCGCTGCAGATCATGTACCGGGTCGACGGCGACCCCCGACTCGACGAGGAAGTCCTCGACCACCTGGAGGGCTACCGCGGCTCCGCCCCCGTCCGCATCGGCAACGGCGCGGCCGAGCAGCTCCAGCTCGACATCTACGGCGAGGCCGTCTTCGCCCTCAGCCAGGCCCGCGACCTCACCCAGCTCGCCGGGTACGACGGCTGGACGCACCTGCGGCAGCTCCTGGACTGGCTGACCGGCCACTGGGACCGGCCCGACGAGGGCATCTGGGAGACCCGCGGCGGCCGCCGCGACTTCACCTACAGCCGGCTGATGTGCTGGACGGCCTTCGACCGCGGGATCCGGCTCGCCACCGAACTGGCCCGGCCCGCCGACACCGCCGCCTGGACCGCCGCCCGGGACGCCGTCTTCCAGCAGATCATCGACCGCGGCTACAGCCCGCGCCGCGGCGCGTTCGTCCAGCACTTCGACGGTGACGTGCTCGACGCCTCCCTGCTGCTCATGCCGACCGTCGGCTTCGTCTCCCCGAAGGAGCGCCGCTGGCTGTCGACCCTCGACGCCATCGAGGCCGACCTCGTCTCCGACAGCCTGGTCCACCGCTACGACCCGCGCGAGTCACCCGACGGCCTGCGCGGCGACGAGGGCACCTTCTCGCTGTGCACCTTCCTGTGGGTGAGCGCCCTGGCCCGGGCGGGTCGGCTCGACATGGCGCGCTACGCCTTCGACAAGATGCTGACCTACGCCAACCACGTCGGCCTGTTCGCGGAGGAGATCGGCCCGACGGGCGAACAACTCGGCAACTTCCCGCAGGCGTTCACCCACCTGGCCCTCATCGCGGCCGCCCTCGCCCTCGACGAGGAACTGGACCGCGAGGAACGCCGCGCCTACCCCTGACGCAACACGGCACGGCCGACCGGCTGCCAGGGGCTCCGGCTCCTGCGCCGCGATCCGGGCCGCAACGCCCGCCCCCGTCATCGTCAGCCGGTTGGCCGCCTGCCTGCGCACCTACCTGCGGTCCAGGAGTTCGGCTGCGGCTTCGACGCCTTCCCGGGTGCCGATCACGATCAGGGTGTCACCGCCGGCCAGGCGGAACGCCGGGGTCGGGGACGGGCGGGCCGCGGCGCGGCGGAGGACGGCCACCACCGAGACGCCCGTCTTCGTCCGCATGCGGGTGTCGCCGAGCAGGCGGCCGTTCCAGTACGAGTGGCCCGCCAGCCGGATGCGTTCCGCGACCAGGCCCAGATCGCTGGTGTGCAGCAGGTCGGGGCTGTGGTGGCAGGGCATCAGCGCGTCGACGAGGGCGGCGGCCTCGGCCGCCGTCAGGTGCAGTGAGGCGGCGCAGTCGTCCGGGTCGTCGCCCCGGTACAGGCTCAGCGTGCGGGTGCCGTCGCGGTGGGCCACCACCGACACGTGCTGCTGCTCCTCGGTCGTCAGGTCGTGCTGGACGCCGATCCCGGGCAGTCGCGTCGTACTCGTCCGCTGAGCAGGCACGGCCCGTCCCCCTCGTGTTGTCCCATGCCGGGCGCCGGCGCGGTGCCCATCGTGCCATCTCCGACGGGGCCGCGGCATGGGTGGCGGTACGGATGGACACCGGCGCCGCATCATGGGACAGCCCGCGGGGGAGTAGGCTGCACAGCAGGTCAGGCCGTCCGGAAGGCGAGAGCATGGTGCCCTGCCGACGTCGGATTCCGCAGGTGAGCGCCTCGGGGCGCGCGATCGTGGTGCCGTGCCCCGGCGCCCGTACCGGGGGTGCCGCCTGATGGCCGGGCCGGGCGCGGCGGCGACGGCCGCACGGATCCTGCTCGCCGACGACCACGCGCTCGTACGCAGCGGCGTTCGCCTCATCCTCGACGCCGAACCCGACCTCCAGGTCGTCGCCGAGGCCGGCGACGGGGCGGAGGCCGTCGCGCTCGCCCGGCGCGATCCGGAGCTCGACCTCGCCGTCCTCGACATCGCGATGCCCCGCCGGACCGGCCTCCAGGCGGCGCGGGAACTCGCCCGGATGCGCCCCGGACTGCGCATCCTGATGCTGACCATGTACGACAGCGAGCAGTACTTCTTCGAAGCGCTGCGGGCGGGCGCCTGCGGGTACGTCCTGAAGTCCGTCGCCGACCGGGACCTCGTACAGGCCTGCCGCGCCGCCCTGCGGGACGAGCCGTTCATCTACCCCGGCGCCGAGACCGCACTGATCCGCACCTGGCTCGACCGGTTCCGGGAGGGCCGGACGCCGCCCGACCGGCCGATCACCGAGCGGGAGGAGGAGATCCTCAAGCTGGTCGCGGAGGGCCACACGTCGAAGGAGATCGGAGAGATCCTCGTCATCAGCCCCAAGACGGTCGAACGCCACCGTGCGAACCTCCTGCAGAAGCTCGGCCTGCGCGACCGCCTCGAACTGACCCGCTACGCCATCCGGGCCGGCCTCATCGAGCCGTGACCGATGCGCGTGGTTCGGCGGGCGGCAGGCCCAGCACACCGCGCACGGCGCGCTCGGCCAGCTCGACGTCGTGCGGCGGGACGATCCCGTCGTGGCTCACGAGCCCCTCCAACGCGCCGAGGCAGGCCCGCGCGGTGTCCGCCGCGGGCGGTCCGGGCGGGATCGCGCCGCTGCGCCGCCCCTCCTCGATGCGCCGCTCCACGTCGCCCGTGAGCTTGCCCAGGATCCGGCCCAGTTCCCGCGCCACCGGGTGGTCCCGCCCGGCGAACTCGATCGCCAGCACCCTGACGACCCCGGCCACGTCGCGCCGGCAGTAGACGGCGTGGCCGCGCGCCATCCGCATCAGTGCCGCCACCGGATCGGCCTCGGCGGCCGCCGGGTCGCCGACCTCCGCCGCCCACGTCTCGTCCACCCACCGCACCACCGCGAGCGCGAGCTCCTCCTTGCCCGCGAACTGGTGGTACAGCGCGCCCCGCGTGTACCCGGCCTCCGCGGCCACCCGCTCCAGCACCAGGTTGGCGTACCCGTGCCGGGACAGGCCCCGCGCGGCGGCCTCCAGCAGGGCGCTGCGGGTACGGGCGCGCCGGTCGGCCTGGGTGCGGCGGCCCGTCCGGGGCCGGCCGTCCCCAGCCCGCCCGCTTCCGGGGCCGGCCTCGGGGCTCATGGGGCGGACCCCTCCTTCTTACATACAGTCATGTACGTATGTTACGTTGCCGATCGGGATTCCGGAACGGAAAACCGCCCGAAGGGAGAAGGCCAGTGACGGTCGATTCGGAAACAGGACGCGAAGCCGCCGGCGCGACACCGCCGGTCCGGCAACACCTCGTCCTCCCCGACGCGGTACGCCGCCTCAGCACACTCGCCGAACCCGACTACGCCGACCTCTTCACCCTCACTCTGACGGACGCCGCCGCCGGCCCCGCCGCCCGGTCCCCGGAGCAGTGGGCGTGCGCCGTACTCGAGGACGCCGCCGGCTGGCAGGGCCAGTTCGTCTGGCGCGGAGTACTCGGCCTGCGCCTGCAAGGGCGGCCCACCCCCGGGTGCGTCGCCGGATGGGAGATCGACGGCCGCGGCGACGACTGGATCCGCCTGGAGGCACACTCCCGCATGCTCACGGGCCAGCTCGTGCTCCGCGTGGACGCCGGGCAGGCCTCGCTCTCCACCTTCATCCGCTACCGCAAGCCGTCCGGCGCGCGCGTGTGGGCCCGCTTGACACCGCTGCACCACAAACTCGTACCCGGGCTGCTGCGCGAGGGCCACCGGATCCTGCAGGACGCCGCGGCGGCCGCCTGACACCCGCCGGATCCGGTCGTGCCTGTGACCGGCTGGTCTGCCCTTCCGGCTGTTCCGGCTCGACCCGCCGGGCGCCCTCGGGTGGGCGACCCCCCCGTTTATCCGGAGTCGGGCCCCGGAAGGAATGCGGTCCCCCGCACTCCTCCCCGGACGGTGAGCGTTGAACCGAGCCAAGCACTCCGCAATCGGCTACAAGGGCAGCTCAGACGAGGCGATCCGGCACCACTACGACTTCCTCGGGGACTTCTACCGGCTCGCCCTCGGCCCCGACCTCGTCTACTCCCTCGCCCGTTGGGAGGACGGCGACACCCTGGAGACGGCACAGGTCCGCAAACTCGACCTGCACGCCCGCGCCGCCCGCGCCGAAGGCGCCTCCCGCGTCCTCGACGTCGGCTGCGGCTGGGGCAGCATGATGCACCGCCTCACCGAGGTCCACGGCGTCCGCCACGTCGTGGGCCTCAACGTCAGCACCTCGCAGGTCGAGTACGTGCGCAGCAGGGAATGGCCCGGCTGCGAGGTGCGCCTGGAGAACTGGATCGACCACCTGCCCGACGCCCTGTACGACGCCGTGTTCGCGATCGAGGTGATGGAGCACTTCGCCGGCAGCACGATCCGCCGCTCCCAGCGCATCGCCCGCTACCGGATGTTCTTCGAACGCTGCCACGCCTGGCTGCGCCCCGGAGGACGGCTCGCCGTCCAGTCGAACGCGTGGAACGCGCGCGGCTGGCTGGCCTCCATGGTCCTCCCGGCCCGCATGCTCGACCCGGACGGCGGGCCCCGGCAGGGTTTCCGACCGCGTGACGTCCGGGACGCCGTACGCAACCTCCGGGAAGGCCTGCACTCCTCCCGCCGGGTCTTCCCCGAATGCTTCGTGCCCACCCGCTCCGAACTGGTCGAAGCCGCCCGCGGCCTGTTCACCGTCGCCGAGCTGCGTGACGACCCGGACGACGGGGCCAACACCCTCCAGTGCTGGATGGAGCGCTGCATCGCCCACCGCGAGCAAGGCGCACGGCTGATCGGCCGCCAGGCCGTGGACGACCTCATCAGGGAGCAGCGGGCGACGCTGCGTTTCATGCGCGAGCACCGGTGCACGGTGCTGCGGATGGCGCTGGAGCGGGTCGACTGAGTGGGTTGGCTGAGTGGGTCGACTGAGTGGGTCGACTGAGTGCCGCGACTGAGTGGCGCGACTGATCGGGTCGTTTGAGCGGGGCGGCGTTGTCGTTCGCCCGCCCCCGGTACGGGGCCGGCCGTCGGCAGCTGTTCGGACGTTCCCGGCTTCGCCGTCGGCGGCCGCCCCATCGGAGAAAGGACCGGGCATGGGCGCACTCCCCCTGGCCCCGCCGACCGCCCCGCCCGTCCAGGGGCCGTCCGCACCGCTCTGGACGGTGGGGCCCGCAGCCGTGTTCGCCCTCGTCCAACTGGCCGTCGTCGTACCGGGCTCCTCCCTCGGCTGGGACGAGATCGTCTACGTGAGCCAGGTGCAGCCCGAGACGCCCGCCGCGTACTTCTCGGCGCCCCGGGCGCGCGGGATCTCGTACCTTGTCGCGCCCGTCGCCGCGCTCACCACCTCGACCACCGCGCTGCGCGTCTGGCTCGCCCTGCTCTCCTCCGGCGCGCTGTACCTCGTCCTGCGCACGTGGCGGCGCCTGCTTCCGCCGCCCGTGCTCGGCTGCGCCGGCCTGCTCTTCGCCGGGCTGTGGGTCAGCCTCTACTACGGTCCGCGCGCCATGCCCAACCTGTGGTGCGCGCTGGGCGCCCTCGCCGCGGCAGGCCGGCTGCTCCGGGCGGAGCGCCCCGGCGGGAGCGGCCGCGCCGCCGCGGCGGGCGCGGGCGCGGCCGTCGCCCTCGTGACGGTCATGCGGCCCGTGGACGGGGTGTGGCTCGCGCTCCCGCTCACCGGCGCCGCCCTGCTGACGGGCGGTCTGCGGCGGCCCCTGCTGTGGGCCGCGCCGCCCGTCGGTGTGCTGGCGGGGGCCGTGCCGTGGGTGGCGGAGGCGTACACCGCGTACGGGGGACTCGCCGCCCGCCTCGCCCGCGCGAGCGAGATCCAGGGCGGCATCGGCGCCCACTTCGCCGTCGACGACCATGTGCGCAGCCTCGTCGGGGTGACCCTGTGCCGGCCCTGCGACGCGGCCTGGGCCCATCCCTGGACGGCCGCCTGGTGGCTCGTACTGCCGCTGCTCGTCGGCGTCGGCACGGTCGCGGCCCGCCGGGCCGGCCGCGGCCGGCCGGCCGCCGTGGCCGCCGCCGTCGGGGCGTGCCTGGCACTGCCCTACCTGTTCACCGTGGACTACGCCGCCCCGCGCTTCCTGCTGCCCGCCTACGCCCTGCTGGCCGTGCCGGCCGCCGAGTGCGTGGCGGCGGCCTTCGCCGTGGCACGTGCCCGGGCGGGCACCGCCGGCCGGCGCAGGGCGGCGTACGGGGCGCTGGCCGGCGTGCTCCTGCTGCATGTCGCCGTGCAGGCCGCGGTGCTCCTCCGCGTCAGCGAGCGCAGCCGCGACCGGCACCGCGAACTCGCGGCCGTGGCCGCGGCCCTGCACCGGATCGACGTCCGTCGTCCCTGCGTGCTGAGCGGGGACGAAGCCATCCCCCTCGCCTACTACACGGGCTGCGCGTCCCGCCAGGTCGGCGGCCACGACGGCAGCACCACCGCCGACGGGCTCGCTTCGCTCGGGCGGCGGATCCCGGTCGCCGTGATCACGTCCGGGGGTGCTCGGCCGCCGCACTACGCCTCGGCCTGGCCCGTCTTCGACCTCCCCGGGGGGTACGCGGCTCGTGTGGTGCCCCGGGGGCGAGCGGGGTAGCCGACGACTCGGGGTCGGTGTGTTCCCGGGGCGTCCCGGAGGGACCATGCGCTGCCGGGCGTGTCGGAGAGCCTTCTCTCCCGCTCCGGCAGCCCCTTTCGCCCCACCGGCATCAACAGGCCCTGCTCGGCGCGGGGGGCCGGCCCACGCCCGTCGGATCGCCGGTTCTCGGCGGGTGCGCGGCCCGTCGGGGCAGGGGCGGCGGGCGGAGCCTCGGGGTCGGCGGAGTCGTTGTCGGCGGCGGCCGTTAGGGTCCCGCTGACACCGCAGGCCGGACGGCATACGCCGGCACGCCGGGGAGGGCGGTGGCACACGGAACAGGGCGAGGACGCACAATGACCGCCACGAGGGCGACGAACACCAACTCGAACAACGCTGTGCCCCTGCGCGGTCCCGGAGGTTCCGCGGACGAGGCGGCGCGGGTCGCTCGGGTACTCGACGCCGGGGGTGTCATGCCCGTCGGAGCGGTCGGGGCGGATGGTGCGGTGGAGTTCGCCGCGCGGCGGTACCGGCACGGCGGGCTGCCCGACGGGCGGGTCGTGGTGCGGCTGGCGCCCGTCGGGCGGGGGGACTGCGAGGACCGGGCCGCCGCCTTTCTCGGGCTCGTGCCCGACGGTGCGCCCGCCGTCGTCGGCGCGGGTCGGGAGACCCCGCTGCGCTTCCCCGACCGGGTTCTGGTGCACCACCCGGAGTACGGGAACCAGGCTCTGGCCCTGATACCCGAGTTGGAGTTCCTGGCGCGGCAGGCCAAGAGCCGGCCCAAGGCCGCCCTGCAGGCGAGCCGGCGGCTTGCCGAGCGGCTCGCCGCGTCCGTGCCGGTTCTGCTGCCGCACGTGCTGGAGGAGGCCGCGCGGGGCCTTCTCGCCGCGGACCAGCCCGCCATGGCCGGGCAGCTGTTCGCGCAGGCGCGGAAGAGCGAGGCCGTGCACGGCCTCGGTGTCGACCAGGACCGGGCGGACGCCGTCTTCCTGGAGTTCGCCCTCGCCGGGGCGCTGCCCGTGCGGGCACTCACCGGATACGCCAAGGACCTGGAGCAGCGACTGCCGGCGGACCAGGCGTACGAGCGGTTCCGCCGGCTGTGCGTGCGCCGCACCGCGGGCGGCACCGCGCCCGCCACGCAGGCCGCGACCGCCCTGCGCCGGCTGGCGCGCGCCGCCGGACTCGACCCCGCCGCGGCCGAGCGCGAGCACGTCGCCGAACTCCTGCGGCTGCCCGCCACCCGGCACGCGACCGCCGCCTGGTGGCGGGCCCACCGCACCGCCCTGGCCCACCTCGCCCGGCGCGACCCCGCCACACGCGGCACCCTGCTCGCGCTGACCCCGCCCGACGATCCGGACGGCGCAGACACCGTCGAGTTCTGGCTGGAACTCCTCAAGGAGGCCGGCGCCACGGACGGTCTCGTCCTGGACACCGCGGCCGAGGAGGAGCGCAGCCCCGACGGCACCGCCGGCTGGCTGGAGCGCCTCTGCGCCGCCCGGCGCAGCGGCTGGGGCCCCCGCTGCGGCCTGCCCCCGCTGCTGGACCTGGCCGAGCGCTGCGCCGGCCGGCTGCGCGCCGAGCTCGCCGACCGCGGCGAAGGGCTCCGGATCGGCGGTGCGGACATGGACCTGCTCGACCTGCTGCTCGGCCTCGGCGTCCCCGTCGCCGCCCCCGGTGCGGGCGACGCCCTCGCCCTGGAGGACTGGGCCGGCGGCGAGCATCGCCGCGACCTCGTCGGCCTCGCAGCCGACGAGAGGTTCCGGCCGGCCTTCGCGCGCGCCGCGGACGCCCTGCCCGACACCGACGCCGCCAGAACCGTCCTGCGCCGGCTGGCCGCCGCCCCCGGCGGCCGCACCCTCCTCGCCGACTGGGTGCGCGGCCTGGCCCGCGCCTGCGCCGACACCGGCCTGCCGCAGCTCCCGGCCGCGGTGAGCCGCCTCGCACGGCTGCCCGCCGCCATCCTCGCCCTCGCCCCCGGGGAAGTGGCGGAGGCGGCCGCCACCGACCTCGCCGCCCTCCTGGCCGGCACCCTGCGCGGCGGCCTCTTCGAGGAACTCACCTGGCCCGCCTGGGAAGAAGCCCTCGCCGCGCTCGCCCCGCACGGCGACCGCGGCGACGTGAGCGTCTCCACCGCCTGGCCGCACCTGGTCGTGGCGAACCAGCGGCAGGCCCGGGTGATCGCCGCCGGGGGAACCGTCCTCGTCCACGACTTGCGCATCCCCGACGGCACCGGCCACCGGACGCTCGGCCTGCACTACGTCGACGGTGAACTGCTGGTGTGCTGGCGGTACTGGAACCGGCCCGGAGACGCGCAGGCCTACTGGCACAGCGCGCCCGCGGACGTCTTCACCCTGGACACCGGCGGCCGGTCGGCCTGGCGGCTCGGTCCGGAACACGCCGGGCTGCCGCTGCCCGGCGGCGGCCGCGCCACCGGGGCGGGCGTCCTGCACCGCGGCGACACCCGGTTGCCCCCGGAGCGACCCCTGATCGGTGACCGGCAGGCGTACTGGGCCTGGGACGAGGCCACCGCGGACGGGCAGCCCGCCGGGTGGGCCTCGTACGATCCGGCCGCGGACCGCCTCGGCCCGCGCTCCCGTCCCGACTTCCTGGCCGCCGCCGGACTGCCGGCCGGCGCCGTCCTGCGCGAGCAGGACTGCCGGCTGCGGCCCGCCGCCGAAGCCGAGGGATCCGTGCTCTCCGCGCCCGTCGGCGGCCTGCTCGGCTGGCGGGTGGCCGAGCTGCCCGACGGCGGCTGGTGGGGCGCCGACACCGCCGGACGCACCGTCACCGTGCCGCACGGTGCCGGGATACCGTTCGGCGCCGCCGTCCTCCCCGGCGACGACCGGCCCCGGGCCCTGTCGCAGACGTGGAGCGAATTCCGCATCACCGACCCGGACGGCACCGTCACCGCCGAGACCCGCAGCGGAAGCCGGCCCGGCACCGCTCCCGCCGGAGGGCCGCCGATGCCGCCCGCCGACCACTGGCACTGCCTGCGCCCCCGCGACCCGCAGGGCTCCCTCGCGCTGCGCGCCGTCGACAGCCGGGCCGCCGCCGCCCTCATCGCCGCCGGAACCGCCGCGGCCGCCGCGACGCCGGCCGGCACCGCCACCGCCGAGGCCCTGCTGCCCGTCGTACGGGACGCACTGCCGCAGATCACCGACCCCGTGCTCGCCCGCGGCGTCGCCGACACCCTCGCGTTCACCCTCGACCAGCAGACGCTGCTGGACGATGGCCTCGCCGCCGGCCGGAGCGACGAAGCCGAGCCGCAGGAACCGGACGGTCCCGACGACCGGATCCTCGGGCTCGCCCTGCGGGGGATCAGCGGCAACGTGCACCGCGACTGGGTGGGCCGCGGCGCCCACGGAGTGTCCGCCACGCTGTCCGCCTTCGCTGCGGCCGCCGCCGACACCGCCGCCACGGCCGTACCCGGCCGCCTCCACGGCGACGTGCCCACCCTGCCGTGGTGCACCGCCGTCTGGATCCCGCTGCTGGGACAGCCGGCCGCCGTCGCCTACCGGGCCGCCGCGGCCACCGACGCCGAGGAGCGGGAAGCCCTGCTCGCGCTGCTGCGCGCCTGGGACCGGCTCGGGCTGGACTCCGCTTCCGCGGGGCGCTGGCGCAGCGCCGTCCTCCACCTCGACGCGCGTGCCCTGCGCCGGCCCGACGGCACCGAATCCGAGCCCCACCACCGAGGCCTGCTGCCGCTGGGCGGAGGGGCCTTCCTCGCCACCACCGGCGCCTGCAGGGCTGAACCGGGCGGCCATCGCATCGAGGGCCTCCAGTACGACCCCGAAGGCCGCTTCGAGCTGCCCGACGCCTACACCGTCCGCGCCGCCGCCCCGCTCGGCGACCCGGAGCGGGAGACCGGATGGCTCGGCCGGTTCCTCGACAGCGCCGCCGCCCGCGGGCCGGTCCCCTGGATGCCGGCCGCGGCCGACGCGTTCGCCCGGCTCACCGGCACCGGCGACACCCTCGCCCGGCTCGTGGTCGCCGGCCTCCCCGCCGTCGACAGCGACGAGCGCGGCTTCCTGACCGCCGCGCAGCGCACCCTGCTCGACGTGCGGGCAGCCGACGCCGACGCCGCCCGGGACGACCTCCGCTGCCTGCCCGCGGACACGCGGCGCGCCCTGGTGGCGGCGCTGCTGCCCGCCGACCCGGCGCGCCTGTGGACCGACGGCCCGGACGCGGCCGCAGCCGCGGAGGTCTGGAACCGCCGCGTCGGCCGCCGCACCCGCATACCGGACCGGCTCACCGCCGAGGCGGCACAGGAAGTCCGCACCTGGTGGCCCGCCGTGCGCGCCCTGCCCGCCGTCCTCGACCCGCAGAACGCGCCCGAACTGAGCCGGGACGCCGAGTGGGAACTCGGCCACGACCGGGCCGTACCCAAGGGGCCCGCCGCCGACGCCTTCTCCGCGCGCGTCCTGCTCGGCGCCGTCGCCATGGCCGCGTGGCTCGCCCACCGGCTGCCCGCCGGCGACCCCGCCCGAAGCCGGCTGCCCGCAGCGCTCACCGCCGTACGGGAGCGGCTGGCGGCCCCCGGGCTCCTCCTCGACCCGGGCCGGCGCGTCGACCTCCGCGACCTCCGCAAGGCGGCCGGCGCCCCGACCCGGACCGACGGGAAGACCGAGGAGTACGGGGCCCTCGTGACCGTCGCCGGCAACAGCAGGTTCATGCCCGCGCTGCGACCCGCCCTGCTCGACTCCACCGGCTCCGACCCGTACGTGGCGCTGCTGCGCGGCACCGCCCAGCAGCCCCTCCCGGTGGAGGTGGCGCTGCGGTGCGCCCGCGATCCGCGGTTCGCGGCGCTGCTGGCGGATCCGGGGGCGCCGGCGGCGGGCGGTGCGGACGCCGAGGGGGTGTGGTGGCCGCAGGATCCGGGGCGTTCGGTTCCGGAGCTGGTCGCCGCCGTGCAGGAGGCGTGCGGACTGGGTGCGGACGCGGCGGTGCTGTACCTGATGCTGCTGGCGATGCCCGACCCGACGGATCGGAACACGGTGCGCTGGACGGGTTGGAAGCCGGCCCGGATGAAAGCCGCCCGGGCGGAACTGGGCGCGACGGACCTGGTCGTGACGGCGAGCCGGACCCGGGCCGGGCGCACCCTGTTCCTGCCCGGCGGCTGGGTCGAGCCCGCTGCGCCGTGGACACCGCTGGAGCAGTGGAAGGCGCCGATGTACGGGCTGCTCGCCGACCGCGTCCCGCTCCTCGGCGTGCTCGTCCCGACCGAGCCGGCCGCCGACCTGTACCGGCGGGCCTGGCAGCGGGTCACCGACGGCGACGTGCCCCGCTTCGAGGAGCTGGAGCTGCGGCGGCGCGGCCGTCGCCGCTGACAGGCCCCGGCCCCGGGCGGGCGGTGCACGCCCGCCCGGGGCCGGGGTCGGGGGCCATGGGGGCCGGGGCCGCCCGTATCCGGTTGCGGACACGCGCCGGGCGGCGCGGACACCGTGGAAACCGGCGTGCCGCGCCGCCCGCGCGCTCTGTACAGGAGCCGGGCCGCGCCCCTCACCAATAGTGCTTGCGACCACCCACCGCGTGTCCGGCCGCACCGAGAAGCCACAGCACAAGGCCCACGACCAACAGGATCAGGCCGATCGTCCACAGGATCGAGATCCCGAACACGAAGCCGAGGATCAGCAGAATCACTCCGAGCGCTATCACAACAACCTCCTGCACCCTCTGCCTGGGGGGACGCTCTGCGTATACCCCCGTACGGCGAGCCATGCGTCCCGCGGCCCGCGAGTTTCCGGAGCCCTCCCGCGGCCCGACCCCGCCCCCGCTCACCACGCCGCGTACAGCGCCTCCGGCGAGCGGTCGATCAGGGTCGGCCGCATCCGCGGCGCGGGCCGGTCCCCGTCCAGCCGCAGCCCGGGCAGCAGCCGGGTGAACACCTCCAGGGTGATGCGCAGTTGCAGGCGGGCCAGCCGCGCGCCGGGGCAGGCATGGGGGCCGTGCCCGAACGCGAGGTGGGGCCGGTTCTCGGGGCGCCGGATGTCGAACGCGTCGGGGCGCGCGTAGCGCCGTTCGTCGCGGTTCCCCGACCCGAACGCCACGAGGACGCAGGCCCCCGCCGGCAGGTGCGTGCCGGCCAGGACCACCGGTCGGGTCGTACGCCGCCGGAACGCCTGCAGGGCGGTGTCGAAACGGGCTCCCTCCTCCACCGCGGCGGGGATCAGGCCCGGGTCCGCGCACAGCATCCGCCACTGCCGCTGCCGGGAGAGCAGGTGGAGCAGGGTCGTGGCGATGAGGGCGGAGGTCGTGAGGAAGCCGGCGATCAGCAGGTTCTGCAGGTTCGCCACCAGCTCGTGGCGCTGGTCGGCGGTGAGCTCGCCGCGGCCCGGCGCGAGCGCGGCGACCATGTCCGAGCACAGGTCCTCGCGCGGGGCGGCCCGGTGCTCGCGGATGCGGCGGTCCAGCAGGTGCTGGAGGGCGACGACGTCACGGGCGGCAGCCGCCTGCGCCTCCGGGGGCAGCGGCCGGAACATCAGCTCCTCCGCCCGGTAGCCGCCCCGCACGGCCACGGGCACGTCCGCCGGGTCCAGCCCGATCAGCCGGCCCGCCACCATCCCCGGCAGCCGGCGGGCGTATGCCTCCACCAGCTCGGCGGACCCGTCGGCGGCGAACCCGTCGACGAGGCCCCGCGCGCACTCCCGGGCGTACGGCGCCAGCGCCGCGACCCGCCCGGCGGCCAGGCCCCGGTGCAGCGGGGCCCGGTACCGGCGGTGGGCCGCACCGTCCGAGGAGACCACCGTCGGCCGAGGCTCGAACCCGCCGGCGAGCACGGCCGAAGCGGGCCCGGCCGGGGTGGCGTCGGGCAGCAGGGCGTTGGCGGAGGAGAAGTCGTCGGCGCGCCGCAGCACCTCCCGTATGTCCTGGTCGCGTGAGACGAGCCACGCCTCGAACTCCGGCACGTACGTCAGGCCCTCGGCCCGGCGGGCGCGGGCGTACAGCTCATACGGGTCCCGGTACAGCTCGTCCCGGCTCGCCTGGTCGTGCCATGCCACAGGGGCCTCCGGATCTGGTCGGTCGCGTCGGATCGGATCGGGCCGCACCCGCGGCAGACCGCCGCGGGCCGTCCCGCCGCAGCGGGCATCCTGCCGGGCCCGCCCCTCCGCCGGGAAGACCGCCTCCGCCCGCGCCCGGCGCCCCACGATCCACCGGACAGGGACGGACCCCGGCCAAGCCGTCTCTTTCGGATCCTGACGAGGCATGATCCGAAAGAAGGCGCCCTAATGCCGCTCCAACCGCTCCCAGAACGCCAGTCGGTGCTCCCGCGCGTAGTCGACCGGGCCGATGCGCCCCGGCGCCAGCGACTGCGTGTACGGCACGGCCGCCCCCGCCTCGAACGCCGGCCACGGGGGGAGTCCGCCCCCCGCCGGCACGCCGTCGCGCGCGAACGCCGCCCAGTAGTCGGCCATCGCGTCCGCGAGCCGCGCCTGGGCCGGCGTGAACCGCCGCCGGGCCTCCGCCTCCTCGAACAGGTACGGCGTGTCGCCCGCGTGGTAGGCCCCGAAGTCGAACGGCCCGGCCGCCGGCAGGTACCAGGGTGCGTCCCGGTCCGCGAACTCGTAGGCGTACGTGCGCACATGCCGGGCCAGTGCCAGGTGCTGGGCGTACGTGCCCCGCGCCCACATCCGGTCCGTCACCGCCGCCGCCCACGCGTGCGCGGGCGGCACGGAGCCGCCGTCGGGGTACTCCGCGCGGACGGCGGGGGCGCGCGCCGCCCCGAACGCCGTCCGCAGCAGCTCCGCGTACCGCTCCCCGGTGAGCGGCTTCCCCGCCGCGTCGTACAGCAGCCCCGCGAACAGCCGGTGCTCGTCGCGGGTCGCCCCCGAGAGGACGGGGACGCGTGCGAACCGGCCCGCGGCGAGCGCCCGCGGCGGAAGCTCCGGCAGCACCTCGCCGCCGTACGCGAACGCCTGGAAGGCGTTCATGACGTACGGCACCCCCAGCACCCGCCCCACCGGCACGGCCCGCAGGCACTCCAGCGCCCGCGCCGCGTCGGGGAGCCCGCAGCCCAGGGCGGCCGCCGTCCGCCGGCCGGCCTCCTCCACCTCCCGTACCGTGCGCCACGTGTACCACGGGTATGCGGGCACGCCCTCGCCCATGGCCGCGGCGGGCATGTCCATCATGCCCTCGCCACTGGACAGGACGGCCCGCCCGAACAGGCCGCGTGAGCCGGGCGAGGCCAGGTGGCCGGTGATCGCTGCGGCGCCGAACGACGACCCGGCCACCGTCACCCGCTCCGGGTCGCCGCCGAAGACGGCGGCGTTGCGCCGCACCCACCGCAGCGCCTCCTGCTGGTCCTGCAACCCGAACGTCCCCGAACCGGGCAGGCCCGGGTGGGCGAAGCCGCCGAAGACGCCGAGCCGGTAGTTGACGGTGACGACGACCACGCCGCGCTCCGCGAGGCGGCGGCCGTCGAAGAACCGCCCGCCGCCGACCGTGCCGTCTCCGTGGATCCACACCAGCACCGGCCGCCGCGCCCCGCGGGCCGGGGCGGTGACGTTCAGGACCAGGCAGTCCTCCTGGACGCTGGAGACCCGGGCGTACGGGTTCGGCACCTGCGGGCACAGCGGTCCCGGCCGGGTGGCGTCGCGGACGCCCGGCCAGGGGGCCGCGGGGCGGGGCGCCGCCCAGCGGTGCGCGCCGAGCGGGGGAGCGGCGTACGGGATCGCGCGGAACAGCCGCAGCCCGCCCGCGGCGATGCCGCGCACGGCGCCCGTGTCGGTACGGACGACGGGCCCCGCGGCCGTGTCCCCGGCGGGGGCGGGCCCGAGCAGCGCGAGCGCCGCCAGCGCGGCGGCGCAGCGGGCCGGCCTCAATAGACCAGCTTGTAGGTCACGTCGCGGGGCATCGGCGTCGGCGCGGCCTCGGGGAACGTCAGCCGGATCTGGGTGAAGCGGGTGGTGCCGGGGCGGTCCGGCCAGGGCTCCGGGGCGCTGAGCGTGACCTTCACGGGGTACGGCCGGAAGCGGCCGGCGGCGCAGTAGGGCCGGCAGTCGTTGACCATGTCGGTTCCGGTGGCGGCGGCGGTCTTCGTCCCCCAGTCCGTCCAGCGCAGGCCGACGAGGCGGTTGTTGCCGTCGCCGCAGGCGAGGAGGTATTCCTCGGGCCGCACCTGGGGTTCCCCGAAGCAGTCGACGACCACGACGGGCGGGGGTGTGGGTGCCGGCACCGGCGCGCGGGCCGGCGGGGCCGCGGGTCCGGCCGCCGCCGCGGGGAAGGCGGTGGCCGCGGCGAGTGCCACGGCCGCACCGGCCACCACGGCCCTGCGGGCACGGGCCGCGACGGCTGCGGCGTGTCGGCGGACTCCGGCTGTGACCACGGGCCCCTCCTTGCCTCCGGCCGCTCCACGCCGTGCCGCGCCGCGAGGGCGCCGGCGCGGGCGGAACGGCGATCCCGCGCCACCGCAAGCTTCCCCCATCCCCCGTCCCGCCGCACCCGCAGCCGTACGCGCCCCGCGCCGGGGGAGCGGCCGGGTCAGAAGCGGGCGCTCCGCACCGGGCCCGTGAAGCCCGCGGGGAGCCGGGGTCCGGTGAGCCAGAGGGAGGCTGCGGCCTTGGTGAAGCGGGCGAAGGCCGGGTCGCCGTCGTCGGGGGAGTCGGCCTCCGCGGCGGAGGCCGACGGGTCGTCGGACGGGTCGGCCGCGACGACGTCCCGGGCTATGTCCTCCTCGGGCCGGTCGTCGGCGGGCCCGCGGCCGTCCGGGCCGAGCTGCGTGCCCCAGGGCTCCGTCCCGAACTGGCGCTGCAGTGCGGTGAAGTCCGCGGGGACCGCGCCCGGTTGGGTCCAGGAGCCGGCGTGCTCGTACAGCACCTGGCCGGGAACCCGCTCGCGCAGTCCGCCGAGCACCTCTTCGCCGTGGGCGGCGAGGTCGTACGCCACCACGACGGTGTCGGTGCGGCCGGGAGCGTACGGCTCCGGCGGTACGCCGAGGATGTCCGCGGCGGCCAGTGCGAGGATGCGGTCGGAGCGGCCCGGCAGTGCGCTCACGGCGGCGGGCCGGACGCCGGCGGCGCCGAGCGCGGCCGCGAGGCGGTCGAGGCCGCGCCGGCAGCCGGCGTGGCTGTCGCCGAGGTAGCCGTAGCGGCCGGCCATGACGCCGAAGCCGTACGGGGAGAGCGTGCCCAGCAGGGTGCCGGTCAGGGCGAACTGCCAGCCGCGCAGGTCCCCGCCGTCGAGCGGCGAGACCCGGGCGACGGCCTCGGCGCGGCCGGCCATCCGCCGCAGCCGGTCGTGGGCCCACGCCCACCCGGTGTCCGAGGGCTCCGGCAGGCGCGCGATGCGATCGAGGGCGGCGGTCACATCGCCGGCGAGCAGCGTGTTGAAGGCCAGCAGGTAGCGGCCGGGCCAGGGCTCCAGCATGCTCTCGCGCCCCAGCAGGACCTCCGCCGCCTCGGCGTGCCGGTCGTCTGCCTCCAGCGCGGTGGCCAGCGTGTACAGCACGGGGCGGGCTTCGGGGGCCAGGCGCAGGGCCTCCCGGAGCGCCGGGACGGCGAGGAAGGCGATCCCCCGCTCGGTGCACAGGCGGCCGAAGTCGTAGAGGGGCCGGGGCCCGGCGGGCCGGCGGGCGGCCTCCGCGGCGGCGCCGGCCAGGTCGTCGTAGCCGGCTGCCGCGGCCAGGGCGCGGACCTGCTCGGCCAGCGCGGGGAGGGGTTCGCCGTCGGCGAGGGGCCGGAGGGCGCGGACTGCTGCGGGGATGTCGCCGGCGGCCGTCAGGCGCCGCACGTCGTCGAATGCGTTCGTCATCGCGTTGATCATCCGCAGGCGGAACGCGGCTCGGCAACGCCTTTTCCCGCCCCGGACCACGACGGCCCGCGGCACGCCCGCGCCGGTGCGTGAGGCGCGTCTCACCGGGCGGACCTTGCCTATGCAACTCGTTGCATAGAAAGATCGGCGGCATGGCGCTCGAACACGCGATCCTCGTCTCGCTCCTGGAGAAGCCCGGCTCCGGCTACGAGCTGGCCCGCCGGTTCGAGCGGTCCATCGGGTACTTCTGGACGGCCACGCACCAGCAGATCTACCGCGTCCTCAAGCGCATGGAGGCCGACGGCATGCTCGCCGTGCGCGAGGTGTCCCAGCAGGGCCGGCCCGACAAGAAGGAGTACTCGGTGGCCGCGCCGGGCCGGGCCCTGCTCTCCGCCTGGCTGCACGAGCCCATCGAGCCGGAGACCCTGCGCCACGACCTCGCCGTCAAGATCCGCGGCGCCGCGTTCGACGACCCGGCCGCCCTGGTCCGCGAGGTCGAACGCCACCGCGCCGTGCACGGCGACCGGCTCGCGCACTACCTCGCCGGCGAGCTGCGCGACTTCACCGGTCCCGACGCCCCGGCCCCGCTCGACGCCGGGCAGGAACTCCAGCACGTCGTCCTGCGCGGCGGGATCGCGTACGAGCGGATGACGATCGCCTGGCTCGACGACGTCCTCACCACGCTCCACCGGCTCGCCCAGGCCCCGCCCGCCGGCTGAGCCGGCCCCTCCCGCGGCCCGCCCGCGTCCGCGGACCCCGCACCGAAACCGCCCAGGCCTCCGGCCTTCGACCCACGACCCCTCGGAAGGTGACCCTCCATGGCCGACCCGCTGCTGTTCAACCCGAACACCTACGACCCGGCGCACTTCGACCCCGAGACCCGCAGGCTGCTGCGCGCCACGGTGGACTGGTTCGAGGCCCGCGGCAAGCGCAGGCTGATCGAGGACTACCGCGACCGCGCCTGGCTGTCCGACTTCCTCGCGTTCGCCGCGAAGGAGGGCCTCTTCGCCACCTTCCTCACCCCGGCCGCGGCCGCCGGCGCGGACGAGCCGGACAAGCGCTGGGACACCGCCCGCATCGCCGCCCTGAACGAGATCTTCGGCTTCTACGGGCTCGACTACTGGTACGCCTGGCAGGTCACCATCCTCGGCCTCGGCCCGGTCTGGCAGAGCGGCAACACCGCCGCCCGCGCCCGCGCCGCCGAACTCCTCTCCCAGGGAGAGGTGTTCGCGTTCGGCCTGTCCGAGAAGACGCACGGCGCCGACATCTACTCCACCGACATGCTGCTGGAGCCCGACGGCAGCGGCGGCTTCCGCGCCACCGGCTCCAAGTACTACATCGGCAACGGCAACGCCGCCGGGCTCGTCTCCGTCTTCGGCCGCCGCACCGACATGGAGGGCCCGGACGCGTACGTCTTCTTCGCCGCCGACAGCCGCCACCCCGCCTACCACCTGGTCAAGAACGTCGTCGACTCCTCCAAGTTCGTCAGCGAGTTCCGCCTGGAGGACTACCCGGTCGCCGCCGAGGACGTCCTGCACACCGGCCGCGCCGCCTTCGACGCCGCCCTCAACACCGTCAACGTCGGCAAGTTCAACCTCTGCACCGCCTCCATCGGCATCTGCGAGCACGCGATGTACGAGGCCGTCACCCACGCCCACAACCGCATCCTGTACGGCCGCCCCGTCACCGCGTTCCCGCACGTGCGGCGCGAGCTGGCCGACGCGTACGTGCGCCTCGTCGGGATGAAGCTGTTCAGCGACCGCGCCGTCGACTACTTCCGCACCGCCGGCCCCGACGACCGCCGCTACCTCCTCTTCAACCCGATGACGAAGATGAAGGTGACCACCGAGGGCGAGAAGGTCATCGACCTGATGTGGGACGTCATCGCCGCCAAGGGCTTCGAGAAGGACAACTACTTCGCGCAGGCGGCCGTCGAGATCCGCAGCCTGCCGAAGCTGGAAGGCACGGTCCACGTCAACCTCGCGCTGATCCTCAAGTTCATGCGCAACCACCTGCTGGAGCCGGCCGGCTACCCGGCCGTGCCGACCCGCCTCGACGCGGCCGACGACGACTTCCTCTTCCGGCAGGGCCCCGCCCGCGGCCTCGGATCCGTCCGCTTCCACGACTGGCGGCCCGCCTTCGACGCGTACGCCGAGCTGCCGAACATCGCCCGGTTCCGCGAACAGGCCGACGCCCTCTGCGAGTTCGTCGCCACCATCGCCCCCGACGAGCAGCAGGGCCGCGACCTCGACTTCCTGCTCTCCGTGGGCCAGCTGTTCGCGCTCGTCGTGCACGCCCAGCTGATCCTGGAGCAGGCGCGCCTGACCGGGCTGGACGAGTCCGTCCTGGACGAGCTCTTCTCCGTCCTCGTCCGCGACTTCTCCGGCCACGCCGTCGAGCTCCACGGCAAGGACTCGGCGACCGGGGCGCAGCAGGCCTGGGCGCTCGCCGCGGTCCGGCGCCCGGTCGTCGACGCGGAGCGCTCGGCCCGGGTCTGGGAGCGCGTCGAGGCACTGTCCGGCGCGTACGAGATGGCGCCCTAGCAGCCGCTCCCCGACGCGCCCGTCCCGTGCCTACCCGGCGGGCGCGTCCGCCGGGGCGGCGCGGCGGAGCACGCCGACCTTGTCGATGCGGTGTTCCGGGTTGCCGAGGGGATCGCGCCAGAAGTTGCCCGCGGCGTCGTCCTCCGGCGTCGCACACGTCGAAATGGTGATCATGGCCTGGGCGGGCGCCCTGCCGGGCGCCCCCGGGACCGCCGCGCGCTGCTCGGCGAGCGAGCGCTCGGACCGGAACGACGTGCTGCGCGTCGCGGTGATCTCGTACGTGTACGTGACGCCGTCCAGCGTCACGTGCACCTCGGCGCCGGGCTTCACGGCGGGCAGGTCGCGCAGCGGACCGCCGGCGGACAGCCGGTGCGCGGTCACCAGGAAGTTCCCCACCTGGCCGGGCCCGACACCGCCGCGTTCGCCGTACGGGCTGGCGGCCACGCCGCGGTCCTGGATGCGGGTGCCCGCGGCGTCGTCGGTGGTGCCCTCGTACGGGACCACCCGCAGCCCGGATATCCCGGCGGAAGGGATGTCCAGGACGGAGGCCCGCCTCGGTACGGCGGCCGGCACGGACGGCGACGGCGACGGCGCTGCCGTCTTGGAGGCGGCGGGGGCGGACACTGCCGCCGCGGCGGCGGTACCGGCCCCGGCCGGGGACACGGCCGGGCGGGCCGCCGCGTCCGGGCTGCAGGCGGCGAGCACCGCGGTGGCGGCACCGGCCACCAGGGCGGCTGCCGCACGGGGCACGAAGATCAAGGTCATGGGCTCGTCCGAGGGGGGTCCGCCGGGCCGTACGG
>NZ_RPSE01000489.1:0-4000 GCF_003949955.1 Streptomyces sp. WAC05292 | reverse complement strand
TCGGCGACTGGCAGCAGAAGGGCGCGCCGCGCCCGGAACCGAAGCGCCACCGCACGGGCGAGGCCTCGCCCGTGCGGTGGCGCTTCGGTTCCGGGCGCGGCGCGCCCTTCTGCTGCCAGTCGCCGAAGCGGTGGTGTTCGCGGACCATCGCGCTGAAGCCGGCCCGCGCGTGCTCCCTGTGGTCGTGCACGGTGGCGGCGAGCGCCACCGCGCCGCCTGTGCCGGCCGCGGCGACCAGCCCGAGCGCGATCCAGCGCGTACGCCCCCGGCGCACCAGCCGGGCCACGCGCCCGCGGCCGGCCGCCTTCGGCGGTGCGGTCTGCTCGGGGGGCAGGGGGCCGGTGGTCTCGCTCATGGGGCTGCTCCTCGTGTCGTACGGGTCCGGCTACGGGGGGAATACTGCACCGCGGATCCTGAAGCCCCGCTGAAGGAGTCTGAAGACCTCTTCAGCCTTTCGGCAGGCGGACCTGAGAACCTGTCCCCATGCGCGTACTGGTGGTCGAGGACGAGCGGCGGCTGGCCGCTGCCCTGCAGCGGGGCCTGCAGGCGGAGGGATTCTCGGTGGACGTCGCCCACGACGGGCCGGAAGGCCTGTGGCTGGCCTCCGAGCGGGACTACGACGCCATCGTGCTCGACATCATGCTGCCGGGCCTCAACGGCTACCGGGTCTGCGCCCGGCTGCGGGCCGGCGGCTGCGAGTCCGGCATCCTCATGCTGACCGCCAAGGACGGCGAGTACGACGAGGCGGAGGCGCTCGACACCGGCGCCGACGACTTCCTCTCCAAGCCGTTCTCGTACGTGGTCCTCGTCGCCCGGCTGCGCGCCCTGGTCCGGCGGACCGGCCGCCGGCGCCCGCGGGTGATGGAGTTCGGCGACCTGGTGATAGACCCGGCCAGGCAGCGGTGCACGCGCGGCGGGACGGAGGCGCGGCTGACGTCCCGCGAGTTCGCGGTCCTGGAGTACCTGGCCCGGCGGGCCGGCGAGGTCGTCGCCAAGCGGGACATCCTGGACAACGTCTGGGACGCCGCCTACGACGGCGACCTGAACGTCGTCGAAGTGCACGTCAGCGCGCTGCGCCGGAAGATAGACGCCCCCTTCGGGCGGGCCGCCGTCGAGACCGTGCGCGGTGCCGGCTACCGCCTGGCGGCCGACGGTGGGTGAGTCGGGGACGGCGGCCGCCCGACTGTGCGCCCTCCTGCGGCGGCTGCGGCCGCGGTCCGTGCGGGCCCGGGCCACGCTCGGGGCGAGCGCCGTGGTCGCGATGGCCCTCGGTGCGGCTTCGTTCGCCCTGCTCGGCATCCTCGACGGCAACCTGGTCCGCGGCGCGCAGGCCGATGCCGAGCGGCAGGCGCTCGCCACCGCCGCCACCGCGGCGGGCGGCGGGCTGGAGCCGGTGCTCGTGCCCGGCCGGGGGGCCGACTTCCTCCAGGTCGTCGACGCCCGCGGCCGCGTCCTGGCGGCGACGCCCAACCTGTTCGGCAGCCCCGCCCTCACCGCGACCCGCCCCGGCAAGCCCGGCACCGTCCGCGACACGTGGAAGCGCGGCCCGGTGCGCGGCGGGCAGCGCCACCGCGTCGTCCAGGTCACGACCGTCACCGGTGGCGGCCTCGTCACCGTGTACGCGGGCACCTCGCTGCGGCAGGCCGACGCGGCCGACGAGACGCTCAAAGCCGTCCTGGCCGTGGTCGTCCCGCTGCTCGTCCTCACCGTCGCCCTGGTCACGTGGCGGGTCACCGGATGGGCGCTGCGCCCCGTGGAGACGATCCGCGCCGAGGTCGCCGAGATCAGCGAACGCGACCTGCACCGCCGTGTGCCCGTGCCGCCCAGCCAGGACGAGGTCGCCCGCCTCGCCGTCACGGTGAACGCCACCCTGGACCGGTTGGAGGCCGCGGGGATACGGCAGCGGCGCTTCATCGCCGACGCCTCGCACGAACTGCGCAGCCCCATCACCGTGCTGCGCACCCAGCTGGAGGTGGCCCGCGCCCACCCCGACCCGGCGCTGTGGGAAGAGCTCGTCAGCGGCGCGCTGGAGGACACCGTCCGGCTCCAGGACCTGGCGTCCGACCTCCTGCTGCTGGCCCGCCTCGACACGTCGGAGCCGCCGCCGGACAGCTGCGTGGACCTGGCCGGGGTGCTCCGGGACGCGGCCCGGGAGCGTCGCGGGGGACCGGTGCCCGTCGAGCCGGACCTGCCGGGGGAGGCCACCGTCCGCGGGAGCACGCTGTGGCTGACGCGGCTCTTCGCCAACCTGCTGGACAACGCGCAGCGGCACGCCGAGCGGCGGGTCGTGCTGTCCCTGCGCGTCGACGGGGAGCGCGGGGCGGCGGTCGTGGAGGTGCGCGACGACGGTCCGGGCATCCCCGCCGCGGACCGGGAGCGCGTCTTCGAGCGGTTCACCCGCCTCGACGACGCCCGCAGCCGCGACGAGGGCGGCACCGGCCTGGGACTTGCCATAGCGCGGGACATCGCGACCCGGCTGGGCGGCACCCTCGTCGCGCTCGACGCGCCGCACGGCGCCAGGCTGCGGGCCACCCTGCCGCTCGCCGCCGACTGACTGCCGGCCGGCTTCTGATTGTTCCCCGTTCCGATCCGTTCTGCTTTTTTCCGCCCCTGTCCGTCCGTGTTCACTCCATGCTTGCTTCCGGCTCTTGGAGGGGGCGCCGCCGGTGCCGGGAGCCGCATCCCGAACGGACATCGACAAGACGTGGCAGCCGGAGGACGGCGCATGAAGAACAACCGGATGATCGTCACGGTGGTGGCCCTGTTAGCCATCTCCGCCTTCTGCGCGGTGATGGTCGCGGCCGGGCAGCCCGTGGCGGCCGTCGCCGCCCTGATCCCCTCGATCGCCCTGGGCGTGCAGCAGATCGTGCAGGCGGGCAGCGGACCCGCCGACCGCGGACATGCCGACCGCGGGCCGGCCGACCGCCGGGCCCCCGGCCCCGACGGCCCCGACCGCGGTGCCGAGCCGGTCCCCGGCCGGCCCGCGGAGCGGGGCCCGCACGGGGAGGCGCGGCCATGACGATCCCCTCGGCGTCCGAGGACGTCCCCCAGGACCGCCGCGGCAAGCCGGGCCGGCCCCTCGGCCCCATAGCGGATGGCGCAGGGGCGGCGCACCGCGCCTGGCTGGAGCCGCTTCGGGACGCCTTCCACGACAGCGGCCTCACCCTGGACGAGCTCCGGCTCCGCACCGGACGACCCAAGTCCCACCTCTCCGAACTCCTCCGGGCCGTCGGCCGGTACCCCCGCTGGACGTTCGCCCGGGCCGTGCTGATGGCCCTTCGGCCCCGCGTCCCGTACGAGACGATGCGGCTGCGCTGGGTCATGGCGGCCCGGCACGCCGGCAAGAAGACGTCCTGGATCAAGGACTGCCTGAACGAAGACCGCGGCGGCCCGCTCGCACAGGCCCGCCAGGTCCCGCTGGACTACCTGGCGTTCCAGGAGATGCACCGGCCGCGCTACCGCCGGTACGCGACCGTGTTCCTGCGGCGGCCGGCCCTCGTAGACCGGGCCGTCGGCGACGTGTTCACCCTCCTGCTGCTGCTCTGGCACGACGCGCTCGCCAGCGAGAACCCCGAGCGGTTCGCCTGGCCGATCCTGCGCCAGACCGTCCTCGAACGCGCCCCGAAGGAGGGCGGCCGCCCCTCGCTCGCCCAGACCGCGTTCGACACGGTCGCCCTCGCCACGGCCCCCGACCCGGTCGGCCAGATCGGGGAGAGCATGGCCCTCTTCCGGGCCGTCGCCGAACTCGCCCCGATGCAGCGGGACGTCATCGTCCTGCGCCACCTGTGCGGCATGGAGGACGGCGAGGCCGCCGCCGAACTGGGCGTCTCCCTCGCCTCGGTGCGCTCCACCGAACGGCACGCCAAGCGCAACCTGCACACCATCCTGCACCCCGCGAGCACCGCCGAGGAGGGACACCCCCGTGGCCTCGACCGTTGACGAACTGCTCTCCCGTGCCCGCCTCCGCGACGCCCCGCTCCCGCCCGACGACATCGCGGAC
>NZ_RPSE01000488.1:0-4022 GCF_003949955.1 Streptomyces sp. WAC05292 | reverse complement strand
CAAGGCCGCCATCCCCTGGAGACGACGACATGACCGTGACCGCGCAGCCCCCGGCCGACACCGGCACCACCGCCGCCCCGTGGCGCGGCTTCACCGGGGAGGAGTGGCGGCGGGAGATCGACGTCCGCTCCTTCATCCAGGACAACTACACGCCCTACGAGGGCGGTTCCGCGTTCCTGGCCGGTCCCACCGACCGGACTCTCGCCGTGTGGAAGGCCGTCGCCTCCCTCTTCCCCGAGGAGCGCCGCAAGGGCGTCCTCGACATCGACACCGCGACGCCGTCCACCATCACGTCGCACGCGCCCGGCTACATCGACCGCGACCGGGAACTGATCGTCGGGCTGCAGACCGACGCCCCCCTGAAGCGGGCCGTCATGCCCAACGGCGGGCTGCGCATGGTCGAGAACGGGCTGCGCGCTTACGGCTTCGCCCCGGACCCGTTCGTCACGGCGGTCTTCGGTACCTACCGCAAGACCCACAACGACGGCGTATTCGACGCCTACACCCCCGAGATGCTGCGTGCCCGCAAGGCAGGCATCATCACGGGCCTGCCCGACGCCTACGGACGGGGCCGCATCATCGGCGACTACCGCCGCGTCGCGCTGTACGGGACCAGCCGGCTGATCGAGGCCAAGCGGGCCGAGCGGTCGCGGCTCGACGGGATCCCCTCTTCGGGCGACGTCATCCGCGACCGCGAGGAACTGGCGGAGCAGATCAGGGCGCTGGGCGAACTGGAACGCATGGCGGCGTCCTACGGCTGCGACGTCTCCCGTCCGGCCGCCACCGCGCAGGAGGCCGTCCAGTGGCTCTACCTGGGCTTCCTGGCCGCGGTGAAGGAGCAGAACGGCGCGGCCATGTCCCTCGGCCGCACCTCCACCTTCCTGGACGTCTACCTCCAGCGGGACCTGGACGAGGGGCGCATCGACGAGACCCGCGCCCAGGAACTGGTCGACGACTTCGTGGTCAAGCTGCGGATCGTGCGGTTCCTGCGCACGCCCGAGTACGACGCGCTCTTCTCCGGCGACCCCACGTGGGTCACGGAGTCCATCGGCGGCATCGGAGAGGACGGCCGCCCTCTGGTCACGCGCACCTCCTTCCGCTTCCTCCAGACCCTCTACAACCTCGGCCCCGCTCCGGAGCCCAACCTGACAGTCCTCTGGTCCCGTCGGCTGCCGGAGGGGTTCAAGCGGTTCTGCGCCCAGGTCTCCGTCGACACCAGCTCGATCCAGTACGAGTCGGACGACCTCCTCCGCCCCCGTACGGGTGACGACTCGGCGATCGCCTGCTGTGTCTCCGCGATGGCGGTGGGCAAGCAGATGCAGTTCTTCGGCGCCCGCGTGAACCTCGCCAAGGCCCTCCTGTACGCGATCAACGGCGGTCGCGACGAGATGACCGGCGAGCAGGTCGCCCCCGCGGCGGCCCCGCTGACCGGCGAATACCTCGACCACGCCGAGGTGGCCGCCGCCTACGACCGCATGCTCGACTGGCTCGCCGCGACCTACGTCAACGCGCTCAACGTG
Organism: Streptomyces sp. WAC05292; assembly: GCF_003949955.1. Lineage (NCBI taxonomy): Bacteria > Bacillati > Actinomycetota > Actinomycetes > Kitasatosporales > Streptomycetaceae > Streptomyces > Streptomyces sp. WAC05292. The sequence continues at coordinate 2,502 of NZ_RPSE01000488.1, read as the reverse complement.
ATCCATTACATGCACGACAAGTACGCCTACGAGCGCATCGAGATGGCCCTGCACGACCACCCGGTCCACCGCACGCTGGCCTGCGGCATCGCGGGCCTGTCCGTGGCCGCCGACAGCCTCTCCGCCATCAGGCACGCTCGCGTCAGGGTGCTCCGGGACGCCACCGGGCTCGCCGTCGGCTACGAGGTGGAGGGCGACTACCCGGCGTACGGCAACGACGACGACCGTGCGGACGGCATCGCCGTCGACCTGGTCCGCTCCTTCATGGCCAAGGTGCGCCGCCACCCCGCCCACCGGGGTGCCGAACACACGCAGTCGGTCCTCACCATCACCTCCAACGTGGTGTACGGCGGTCACACGGGCGGCACTCCCGACGGCCGGCCTGCCGGAGCGCCGTTCGCTCCGGGAGCCAACCCGATGAACGGCCGCGACCGCCACGGTCTGGCGGCGTCGGCGCTGTCGGTCGCGAAGATCCCCTACGACCAGGCCCGCGACGGCATCTCCCTGACGTCCACCATCACGCCCGAGGGCCTGGGCCACGACCCCGCCGAGCGCGCCGGCCACCTCGTCGGCATCCTCGACGCCTACACCGCCGAAGGCGGCTTCCACATGAACGTCAACGTCCTCGACCGCGCCACGCTCGAGGACGCCATGGAACACCCCGACGCCTACCCGGAGCTGACGATCCGCGTCTCCGGCTACGCCGTCAACTTCGTCCGGCTCACCCGCGAACAGCAGCTCGACGTCGTCAACCGCACCTTCCACGGTGCGCGATGACCGCCGGCCGCATCCACTCCTGGGACCTGTCCACCGGCGTGGACGGGCCCGGGACCCGTTTCGTCCTCTTCCTGAGCGGCTGCCCCCTGCGCTGCCTGTACTGCGCCAACCCCGACACCTGGCACATGCGCGACGGGCAGCGGGCCACGGTGGACGAGGTGGTGTCCCGCATCGAGCGGTACCGGCGGTTCACCGACCTGGCCGGCGGAGGAGTGACCCTCACGGGGGGCGAGCCCCTGCTGCAGTCCGCGTTCACCGCCGAAGTGCTGCACCGGTGCAGGGAACTCGGCCTGCACACCGCCCTCGACACCTCCGGCGCGCTCGGCATCCGTGCCGACGACGCCCTCCTGGCCGACACCGACCTCGTCCTGCTCGACGTCAAATCCTTCGACGCCGCCGTCTACCGGCGCCTGACCGGCGGCCGCCTCGCGCCCACCCTCGGCTTCGCGACCCGGCTGGACCGGCTCGGCGTCCCCGTATGGATCCGCTACGTCCTCGTCCCCGGCTGGACCGACGATCCCGCGGCCGTCGACGGCCTGGCCGGCTTCCTGGGGGCGCTGGGCAACATCGACCGCGTTGACGTGCTGCCCTTCCACAAGCTCGGCGCACCCAAGTACGACTCCCTCGGCGTGCGCTTCCCCCTCCGGGACAACCCCGTACCGGACCGCGCCCTGGTCGAGCGCGTGCGCGAACAGTTCCGCGCCCACGGCCTCCGGGCGCTGTGAGGCGGCAGCGGTTCCCCGGTCACGGTGCGGCGGCCGCGCCGGGCTCGGCGAGGGCCGGGGCCGGCGCGTCCTCGCGGTGGAGGAAGGCCGCCAGGAGGTCGCCCACGGGGTGGTCGGCCTCGGAGGGGTGGCGCAGGGCGACGCTGGCGTCGATGGTGTAGCGGTTCCTGCGGCCCACCCGGGTCCGGGTCAGGTACCCGGCCGATTCCAGGTCGGCGACGATGATCTGCACCGCGCGCTCGGTGATCCCGATGCCCGCCGCGATGTCGCGCAGCCGGACCTCCGGGTCGCGCGCGATCCACAGCAGCACCCGTGCGTGATTCGTCAGGAAGGTCCACTGGCCGCCGCGCGCCGATGAGCTGCTCATGGCTTCCATCATACGAACTCGGCTTCGTGCGTTAACCCCTACAGGCGCACCTTTATTAGCGAAAAGATTTTCGCGTAACTGTTGACGCATATCGGGTGGTCGGGTGACGCTTGAGGCATTCCTCCCGGTATGGAAGGCGGGTAAGTGCCATGACCCGACTGTTCTCCTCCTCCTCATGCGACGGCATCCGCCGCCCCGCCCCCTCGGGCCCGGTCCGGCCGGTGGCGGCGGTCCTGAGCGACCGCATCGACGACGTGGCGGTGGCCGAGGCGGCCGCCCGCATCGCACTGGCCCGCCGCGCCCCCCTGCTGCTGATCGCCGTGGTGCCCGCGCAGGCGAAGCGCTCCGGCCTCGGGCCGGCTTCCGCACCGGTGCGGGCGGTCCTCGCCCGGGTCATGCCGAGGGTGGGCCCGCTCCGCCTGGGCTACATCCCCGAGGCCTTCCCCCTCCCCGAGGGCAACCCGTCACGGCTTGCGGCGGCGAAGGGCCTGCTGGCGCTCGCCTCCCGCCACCGGGCCCCGGTCGTGGTGGCCGCCCGCCGCGGCCCGCACGGGCTCGGTGCGCGCACGCTGATCGAGGCCGCGGCCCTGCGCGGCGGCCCCACCGTCCACGCGGTCGCCCCCACTGCCTGGG
>NZ_RPSE01000487.1:0-4056 GCF_003949955.1 Streptomyces sp. WAC05292 | reverse complement strand
GTCCACGTCCTCGGACTCGCCGTCTTCGCCCTCGGCACCAGTGAGTTCATGCTCTCCGGACTGCTGCCGTCCGTCGCCGAGGACATGGGCGTCAGCATCCCGCAGGCCGGCCTGCTGATCTCCGCCTTCGCCGTCGGCATGGTCGTCGGCGCGCCGCTGCTCGCCGTGGCCACGCTCCGCCTGCCGCGCCGCACCACCCTCATCGCGCTCATCAGCCTGTTCGGGCTGGGGCAGGTTGCGGGCGCGCTCGCACCCTCGTACGCGCTGCTGTTCGCCTCCCGCATCGTCTCCGCGCTCGCCTGCGCCGGGTTCTGGGCCGTCGGCGCCGCCGTGGCCATCGCGATGGTCCGGCAGGACCAGCGGGCCCGCGCCATGGCCGTCATGATCGGCGGCCTGTCCGTCGCGAACGTCCTCGGCGTACCCGCCGGCGCCTTCCTCGGCGAGCACTTCGGCTGGCGCTCCGCGTTCTGGGCGGTCGGCGCCGCCTCCGCGGTCGCCCTCGCCGGCATCCTCGCCCTCGTCCCCCGCATCCCGCTGCCCGCCGAGCGGCCCGGCCTGCGGCGGGAGCTGGCGATCTACCGCGACCGCCAGGTGTGGCTGTCGGTCGGCGTCACCGCGCTCGCCGCGGGCGGCGTCTTCTGCGCCTTCAGCTACCTCTCGCCGCTGCTCACCGACGTGGCCGGGCTGGACTCCGCATGGGTGCCGTGGGTGCTCGGCCTGTTCGGGCTGGGCGCGCTCGCCGGGACCGCCGTCGGCGGCCGGTTCGCCGACGCCCACCTCTTCGGGATCATGCTGTGGGGCATCACCGCCAGCACCGCGCTCCTGGTCGCGCTGGCCCTGCTCGCGTCGTCGGCCGCGGCGGCCGTGGCGCTGTCCTTCCTGATCGGCTTCTCGACGTTCCTGACCGCGCCCGCCCTCAACGCCCGCATGTTCAACGTGGCCGGCGCCGCCCCGACCCTGGCCGGCGCCACCACGACCGCCGCGTTCAACCTCGGCAACACGGGCGGCCCCTGGCTGGGCGGTACCGTCATCGACGCCGGGCTCGGCTTCACCGCCACCGCGTGGGCGGGCGCGGCGATGACCGTGACCGCGATCGCCCTCGGCCTGACCGCCCTCCGCCTGGACCGCCGCTCCCGCCGCGCCCGTACGACGCGCATCGTCGCCTCGTCCGCCGGCGCCGCCGCCGGAGCCCCCCACCCGGACCGGTCGACGGCGGACTGCGCCCGACCCGCGGCCGCTACGGGTACGTGAACCCCTGGGAGCGGCCGGTCACCGTCGGGTTGGTCGGGCTGGGCGCGGGCTCTCCCTTGCGGGTGACGTACATGTGGACTTCGTACCTGCCCGGCGGCAGGGCGATCCCGACCGGCTCGAGTACGTCCTCGCGTGCCGCCACCCGCCGCGTCTGCTGCGCCGTGCCGCCGGTGGGAAACAGGTGCCGGGGGTCGTCCTTCGCGGTCAGCCACAGGTAGACGGCCACGTCGACGGGACGGGACGCCCGAACCTCGGCGATCATCGTGACCCGGCCGCCGTCGAGGACGTAGCAGGGCGCTGCCACGACCTCGGGCACGGAGGCGATGGGCTGCGCGGACGCGCACACCTTCGGCGGACCGGCCGGCTGCACGGCCGTGGGCTGCGCCGACGGAGCCGGCGTGGCGGAGGCCGGCGCAGCCGCCGGCTGCGCCGACGGGCCGCCGGACGGCGTCGCGCTCCCCGACGGCGACGGGCTCGGCGGGGCCGACGGGGACGCCGCTCCCGGAGCCGCGGCGGCCGGGGCGGAGCCGCCCTTCCCGTCGGCCCCGCCCTTCCCGGGCGACATCAGGCCGTACACCGTCCCGCCCGCGGCAACCGCCACGGCCGCCGCGACCGCGACCCCTGCCGCCACGAGTCCGCCCCGCCGCCGGGGGGCGCGCGCCGCCGGCGCGCTTTCGGCAGTCGGCGCAGGCCCGCTCGGCGGCCCCAGGGCAACCACCTTGCCGCGTCCTCCGGGGGCGAGCAGCTCCATCGCCACCGGGGTCTGCAGAGCGCTGCCGTCGGGGCCGGACCCGTCGAAGTGCTCCTCAAGGTGCGCGGACAGCGCCGCTAGGTCCGGGGCGAGGCCCGGCGAACGCTCCTCCAGCCAGGCCATGACCGCGTCCGAGAAGGCGCCCGTACCGCGGGCCTCGTCCTGCAACGCCGCCTGTCCGGTGGCGGCGGCGAGGAGCAGGAACTGGTCGACAGCCTGTCTCGGGCCGGCGGGGAAGGCCGCGACCGCGGGCCCGGACGGGCCGCTGTTGACCTCGCGGAAGGTGGCGCAGGCGTCGACGAGGAAGACCTGCTGCGGACACTCCGCCACATCGGACCGGGTCAGGTACTCGCGCAGCTGGTGCAGGTCGATGCACCGCTGGTCGCCGTCGTGCGCGTCCGGGCAGAGCAGCAGCCGCCGGTCGCCGTGGTCGAGCACTCCGTGCCCGCCCCAGTACACGTACAGCAGGTCGCCCACGGGCACCTCGGGCCGCGGCCGGAAGCCGTCCATGATGTGGTCGCGGGAGACGACGAACCGCACGTCGATGCCCAGCGCGTGCGCCTCCGCGTTGAACGCGGCCTGCGCCGCGGGAACGGGCGCCAGCATCAGGGTGATGTTCTCCGCGGGCACTCCCCGCCGGCGCAGCCAGCGCGCGAACCGCATCGCGTCGGCGGCGGCGCCCGCAAGGTCCCAGTTCCGGTCGCGGACCCGCCCGAAGTGCTCGATGCCGACGATGACGGCGTGCACCCGCGCCGGTTCGGCGGCGCTCAGCTCAGCCATGTGCCGACTTCGTCCCACAGCCGAGGGTTGGACCAGTACGACGTGTGGGCCCGCACCAGGGGCTGCCGGTTGTCGACCCGCCGGTCGACCGCCCGGCCGGGAAAGACCTTCGCCGCCTGGTAGGAGAGCGGGTCGCGCTCGTCGTAGACGTTCAGCCACTTGCCCGGGAAGTGCCCGGGCAGCGCCTGCGGGTGCTCCAGCGAGACCAGCGCCCCGATCTCGTAGAAGTACGGGGCCTGCGAGCCGACGGTGATCAGCTGGTCGACCCGGTCGACCGCCTCCAGGACCATCAGGTCGACGCATGCCACCCCGCCGAGGCTGTGGGCGATCACGGTGACCGCGTCCCCCGGGGTGTTCTCGATCGTCCGCTTGATCTGGTCCCGGATGCCCTGGCCCCGGGCCTGGTAGCGCAGGATGTCGCCGATGAAGGGCAGGCCCACGTCGCCCCACGCGCCCCGCCGGCTCCGCAGCAGCCGGTCCGCCGCAAGCATTCCCACCTGCGCCGCCCGCCCCTTCAGGGAACGGCCCTCGGACCGGAGGTCGGCGCCGAGCGCGGCCAGCAGGGCGTCGCGCACCGAACCGGACAGCTCGACGCCCCGCTCGGATGCGCGCGCCCACGTGAGGGCCACGACCGCACGGGCGACGGCGCGGCGGTGCTCGAAGCCGTTGGCGTCTACGGTGGCCGCGGCGTCACGCAGCTCCGGGGCGCGGACCACCGCGCGCAGGGCCTCGGCGAGGTCCTCCGCCAGGCCCCGCTCTGCGAACGAGGCGAGCACCTCCGGGGCCGGCACGTAGCCCGTGACCTGGTCGAGGAAGCGCTGGGAGGGCGGCACACCGCGGCTCATCCCGGACGCCGCGGGCGGTTGCAGTCCGAGCAGCCGCAGCTCGTACCAGGGGTCCGCGTACAGGACGCCCCATACGGCGATCTCGCCGTCGTCGTCCCGCGTGCCGCCGCGCGACTGCCGGTAGCCGGGGACGGAGTCGCCGCCGAGCGCCATGGACGCGCCCTGCTCGCGGCCCCAGAAGCAGCCGCGGACCTCCAGGCCGGGCCGGATCCGGTCGAGACCGTCCCGGACGGCGGCCAGGCTCGCGGTGTACGAGGCCTCCCGCACTCCCGTTCCGTGTACGAACAGCACTGACCGATCCACGATCCCCCTCAGGCGGTGCGACGGGACGAACAGGCGGTCATCCTAATGCAGCAACTGGCATGACTTTTCAGCCATATGACGGATCGTCACATGGCCACGGGGGGGGGAAGGGGGCGAGGCCCGGGA
>NZ_RPSE01000486.1:0-4059 GCF_003949955.1 Streptomyces sp. WAC05292 | reverse complement strand
GGACTCGACCCGGCCCCGACCCCGGTGTGCCGGCCGGCCGGCGCCGCCGGTGTCCGACGCGGCCGGCTCCCCCTCCTGCCCGCGCGCGCTCCCCTGACGGGCGCCGCATGCGGTGCCCCGGGGGCCGCGCCCCGGAGGGGCCGGGGACCGGTCAGACTGGCCCCATGCCCACGGCCGACGAACTGCTCAGCGCGCACACCGTCCAGGACCTCGCCCGCCGCCTCGCCCCGGCAGCCGGACCGAGGCCTCCAGGGCGCCCCGCCCCGGCCCTGGGGGCCTGCGCGTCCTCGCTCGACGGCCTGACGTTCAGCGGCCGAGTCGCCGCCGTCCGCGACGCCGCCCTCGCCGACCTGCCCGATGACTGGGCCGCCTTCGAGGCCGCCGTGCGCGGCGCCCTCGCCGACCCCGGATTCGACGGCTGGATGACCTTTCCCGTGGGCGAGGCGGTCGCGGTCCGCGGCCTCGCCTCGGGCCCCGCCGCGTTCGAGCCGGCCCTCGCCCTGCTGCGCGACCTCACCCCGCGCCTGACCGCGGAGTCCGCGGTCCGCCCCTTCCTGCGCGCCGACCGGGACCGTGCCCTGGCACTCATGGGCCCCTGGGTGGAGGACCCCGACCCGCACGTCCGCCGCCTCGTCAGCGAGGGCACGCGGCCCCGGCTCCCGTGGGCGCCGCAGCTGCCCGAGTCCGTCGCCGACCCGCGGCCCGCGCTCCCCCTCCTGGACGCCCTCTACCGCGACGACTCCGACTATGTGCGCCGTTCGGTCGCCAACCACCTCAACGACATCAGCCGCGACCACCCCGAACTCGCCGTCGAGACGGCCGGGCGCTGGCTGGCCGCGCCCGCGGCCACCACCGGCCGGGTGGCCCGGCACGGCCTGCGCACCCTCGTGAAGGCCGGCCGCGCCGACGCCATGACCGTCCTCGGGCACGCGCCCGACGCGCCGGTCACCGTCCGCGGGCCGGCCGTCGCGACCGCCCGGGTCGCCGTCGGCGAGTACCTCGTCTTCGACTACGCCCTCACCAACGACGCCGACACGCCCGCCGAGCTCGTCCTCGACTACGTCGTCCACCACGTGAAGGCGAACGGCGGCCGCACCCCCAAGGTGTTCAAACTGGCCACCCGCACCCTGGCCCCCGGCGAGACCCTCACCGGAACCAGGCGGCACTCCTTCAAGCCCCTCACCACCCGCCGCTACTTCTCCGGCGAGCACCTCGTCCAGCTCCAGGTCAACGGCAGAATCCGAGGGGAGGCCGCCTTCCGGCTGGACGCGGGCTGACGGGCGGACGGCCGCCCGCCCGCCGACCGGCCGGGGCGCCGGCACATGGCAGGAGTCGCCGGAGGGCCGCCCGCATCCCCCTCGAACCTTCCCCGAGCCCTCCCCGACCCCTGCTCGCGGCGCGGGCGGCGTGGCGTTTCTGCGGTGAACGGAGTCACTCCCGTGGGTGACGCACCGACGCTCTTGTGTTGCTTCGCGTGCTTGATCGGATACAAAGCGTGATGACTCTTTCTTTGCCTCCGCATTACCGTTTCGCGATAGTGCGGCCGGCCGTCACCACCACCTCCGAGGAGACGCGTTGACCTACGGAAGCAAGCTCCGGGCCCGCATCGCCGGCCCCGGCACCACCCCGCTCATCGGCGTCCACGACATGTACTCGGCCTCGATCGCGGCCGAACACTACGACGGCATGTTCGTCTCCGGCTTCGGGTTCGCCGCCTCGTACTACGGGCTGCCCGACATCGGGTTCATCGCCTGGCCCGACATGCTCTCCTTCGTCCAGCGGCTGCGCGGCGCCTTCCCCGGCCACGACCTGCTCGTCGACATCGACGACGGCTACGTCGACCCGGAGGTCGCCTGCCACGTCGTCGAGAGCCTGGAGCGCATCGGCGCCTCCGGCATCATCCTCGAGGACCAGCGGCGCCCCCGCCGCTGCGGCCACGCGGACGGCAAGCAGGTGCTGCCCCTCGCCGAATACCTCGACAAGCTCAACATGGTCCTCGCCACCCGCAGGGACCTCGTCGTCGTCGCCCGGACGGACGCGACCGAGGAGGCCGACATCCTGCGGCGCGCCGAGGCGCTCGCCGCCACCGACGCGGACGTGGTCCTCGTCGACGGGGTGCGCAGTGTCGAGTGGATCCGCCGCATCCGCGAAGTCGTCACCGGAAAGCCGCTGCTCTTCAACCAGATCGCCGGAGGGAAGTCACCCCGGCTGTCCCTGGGCGAGCTCACCGAACTCGGTGTCGACATCGCGATCTACAGCACCCCCTGCCTGTTCGCCGCGCACCGCGCGATCCACGACGCCCTGACCGACCTCAAGCTCTCCGACGGCCGGCTGCCGGAGCCCGCCGCGGCCGGCGGCATCGGCGTCCGGGAGTCCACCAGCCTGCTGGCCCGGAACATCGCCCGCCAGCGCGTCCTCGAAGGCGCCGGCGCGTGATCCGCCGGACCCCGCTGCGGCTGCCCGCACAGCGCACACCCGCCTCCCTGGCGGCCGCGGCCCTCGCGGCCGTCTCGGCGGCCTGCGCCCTCACCGGCGCCTCGGCCGCCCCCGCCATCGCCGGCGGCAGCCTGATCACCGTCATCGACAACTCCCACGCCGACTCGATGGTCGAGGTCGACCGCTCCGCCAACCTGCAGAACGGCTCGGGCACCTCCGGCAGCGACCACGACGGCAGCGCCGTCGACGTCCTCCAGGCCCTCGTCGGCTCCGCGCCGGCCCCGCTCCCGTAGCGGGGCCCGCTCCGAGCAGGCGGCGCGCCCGAGTCAGGACCAGGCGAGCAGGGCGGCCGCCCCGCACAGGTCGACCACGCAGCACCACTCGGACCAGGCCCGGGGCACCACCCGGCCGGTCCGGTGGTGCACGAAGTCCCATACGGCGTGCGCCGCCCACCCGGCGGCCAGCAGCCGCAGGCCCGCGCTCTCGCCGACCGACACCGCGGCGGCGGCGGCCGCCCCGAAGACCAGCAGCCCGGCCACCTGCACCGCGGCCGTCCGCATCCCGCCGAAAGACCGGCGGAACGCCCCGAAGAGCAGGTAGCAGACCGGCATGGCGGCCAGCAGCGCCGCCAGGAACCCCCGGCCCGGCAGCCCGTCCGCGAACGTGGCGGCGCCGAGCGCCAGCGCCGACAGGGCGGGCCACCGGCGGGCCACCGCAGCGCGTACCCGCGCGCCGCGGGACGCGGCGACGGCGGCGGACGGCGCGTGGGGGCGGCGGCGGGCGGAATCGGTCGTCACGGTGGCTCCCGGAAGGACGGCAGGGGTCGGCGGTCACGCCCAGGGTGTGCCGGTGCCGGGCCCCGGCACAGCCGCCGCGGCCCGTCCCGTCCGACCGCTTGGGGTACCCGTCCTTCCGGCATAGGGTCGGGTCATGGGGGAGCGGCTCATGGTGGTCGTCGGCTTCGAGGCGGCCGAACTGCTGGACATCGCGTGCGTGACGACCGGCCTGGCCATGGCCAACCGGCTCGGCACGCCCGAGCGGGCCTACCGCGTCCGCCTCGCCGCGCCGGGCGGCGCACCGATCGTCTGCGGCACCGGGCTGACCCTGCACACCCAGCAGTCCCTCGAACGGCTCACCGGCCCCCTCGACACCCTGATCGTCTCCGGAGGCGTCGGCTTCGAACGGGCTGCCGCGGACGACCGGCTCGTCGGCCACGTCCGCCGCCTGGCACGGGAGAGCCGGCGCGTCGCCTCCGTTTGCACCGGGGCGGCCGTCCTCGCCGCCGCGGGCCTCCTCGACGGCCGGCGCGCCACCACGCACTGGAGGTTCGCCGCGCGGCTCGCCGCCCGCTACCCGAAGGTCAGCGTCGACCCCGACCCCATCTACATCCGCCAGGGGAACGTGTACACGGCGGCCGGCATCACCAGCGCCCTCGACCTCACCCTCGCCTTCATCGAGGAGGACCACGGGCCGGAGCTCGCCCGGCAGGTCGCCCGGGACCTCGTCACCTACCTGCAACGCCCGGGCAACCAGGCGCAGATGAGCCTGTACACCGCCGCCCCCGCCCCCGACAGCGGCGCCGTCGCCAAGGTCGTCGGCGGGGTGGGCGAGGACGTGCCGGAC
>NZ_RPSE01000485.1:0-4092 GCF_003949955.1 Streptomyces sp. WAC05292 | reverse complement strand
CCGCGGGGGTCAGCGGCCTGCGGCGGCGGGCGCCTCGGCGGTGTGCGCGGTCGCCGCGGGGAAGGAGGCGGCGGTGACGCGTCCCGGGCGGGGGACGGCGCGCCGCTCCAGCAGGCCCGAGACGACGGCGAGCACCAGGGCGGACGCTGCGAGAGCGGCGCCGACCCAGTTCGGGGCGGTCCAGCCGAGCCCGGCGGCTATGACGAGCCCGCCGAGCCACGCGGCCAGGGCGTTGCCGAGGTTGAAGGCGCCGATGTTGACGGCGGAGGCGAGGGTGGGGGCGCCGGCGGCCTGGTCGAGGACCCGCTTCTGGAGCGGCGGCACGGTGGCGAAGCCGAGGGCGCCGATGAGGACGACGGTGGCGGCGGCCCCCGCCTTGTGGTGGGCGGTGACCGTGAACAGGGCAAGGACGAGGGCGAGCGCGGCGAGGGATCCGTACAGCATGGGCATCAGCGCCCGGTCGGCGAAGCGGCCGCCCACGAGGTTTCCGGCGACCATGCCGAGGCCGAACAGGACGAGGATCCAGGTGACGGAGGAGTCGGCGAAGCCGGCCGTCTCGGTCATCATCGGGGTGATGTAGGTGATCGCGGCGAAGACGCCGCCGAATCCCAGGACGGTCATCGCCATCGCGAGCAGCACCTGCACGTTCTTGAAGGCTGCCAGCTCGTGCCGGACGCGGACGCCTTCGGGGCGGGGCAGCTCGGGGACGAGCCGGGCTATCCCGAGGAGACCGGCGACGCCGAGGGCGGCGACGATCAGGAACGTGGTGCGCCAGCCGAGTGTCTGGCCGACGAGGGTGCCCAGGGGAACGCCCACGACGTTGGCGACGGTCAGGCCGGTGAACATCATCGCGATGGCCCCGGCCTTCTTCTCGGGGGCGACGAGCTCGGCGGCCACGACCGCGCCGATACCGAAGAAGGCCCCGTGTGCCAGGGAGGCGACGACGCGTCCGGCGAGCATGACGCCGAAGGCGGGAGCAAGCGCGGACAACAGGTTTCCCGCGATGAACAGCCCCATGAGCAGCATCAGCATCCGCTTGCGCGGTATACGGGTGCCGAGGACGGTCATGACGGGGGCGCCGAGGACGACGCCGAGCGCGTAACCGGTGACGAGGAAGCCGGCGGTCGGGATCGAGACGCCGTAGTCGGCCGCGACCTCGGGCAGCAGGCCCATGATCACGAATTCGGTGGTGCCGATCCCGAAGGCCCCGATGGCGAGGGCCAGGAGTGCGAGAGGCATGGGGAAGTGCCCTTCAGGGAGGAGACAGAGATACCGCCGCGACCCTTGCAGCCGCCGCTTACTTGCGTCCACATTAATTGCAGACGCGGGATATTTGCAAGCGCGGGATATTGCGTCCGTGTCCTATCCTGGAGTCACACGGGCACCCGGCCCGGAAGGAGGAGCCCCCATGACGGCCACCGACGGCGCGCTCACCGCCCTCTCCCAGGGCTGGTGCGCCCTGTCCCTGCTGCACAGCCGCATAGAGGCCCGCATCGAGCGCGCGCTCCAGGCGCACCACGGCCTGAGCGTCCGCGAGTACTCCCTCCTCGACGTCCTCAGCCGGCAGCACGACGGCCCCGGCGGGCACCTGCGCATGAACCAGGTCGCCGACTCGGTGGTCCTGAGCCAGAGCGCCACCACCCGCCTGGTCAGCCGACTGGAGGACCGCGGCCTGCTCAGCCGCTACCTCTGCGACACCGACCGGCGCGGCATCTACACCGATGTGAGCGAGACCGGCCTGGAGCTGCTCGCGGCCGCCCGCCCGACCAACGACGCCGCGCTGCGCGAGGCGCTCGACGAGGCCGCGCGCAACCCGGAGCTCGCCCCGCTCGTCGACGCGGTGGAGAACATACGGCCGGGATCCGCGGCCACCCGGGCGTGAGCCCCACCGGCCTCCGCGCGGCGCGGGCAGTGCCCGCCGTACGGCATGATCGAGGGATGTCTGATCGGATCATTGCCGCCTGCGACGGAGCGGCGAAGGGCAACCCGGGACCCGCCGGCTGGGCGTGGGTCATCGCCGACGCGGCGGGCAGCCCCGAGCGCTGGGAGGCCGGCCCGCTGGGCCGGGCCACCAACAACGTGGGCGAACTCACCGCCCTGGCACAGCTGTTGGAGGCCCTCGAACCGGGGGTGGCCGTCGAGGTGCGGATGGACTCCCAGTACGCCATGAAGGCCGTGACCCAGTGGCTGCCCGGCTGGAAGCGCAACGGCTGGAGGACCGCCGCCGGCAAGCCGGTCGCCAACCGCGAGCTCGTCGAGCGCATCGACGCGCTCCTCACCGAGCGGGACGTGGAGTTCCGCTACGTGCCCGCGCACCGCACGGACGGCGACCGCCTGAACGCCATCGCCGACCAGGCCGCCAGCGACGCCGCCATCACGCAGGAAGCCGCCGGGACCGCGCTCGGCACCGCCGAGATCCCCGTGCCCGACCCTGCGCGCAGCACCCCCGCCCGGCGCCCCTCCGCGACACCGGCCAAGCGTGCGTCCTCCCCCGGCGGGAAGGCCTCCGGGCGCGGCGGACGCGCCTCGGTCAAGGCGAAGTTCCCCGGCAGCTGCCCGTGCGGCAAGCCCTACGCCTCCGGGGAGACGATTGCGAAGGTCGGCGCCCGCTGGGGCCACCTGGCCTGCGCCGGAGCCGCCTCACCGGACCCGGCCGCCCCGTAGCCGGCGGCCCGGCGGCCACGGCAGCCCCGCGGCCCCGGCCGTGAGCCGGGCGGCCGGCTCCGGCCGCCCGGCTCACGGGGCATCACCCGCCGCTGCGGCTCGGCCCCGCCGACGGGGACGCCTGCGCGCCCGCCGGCTGCGAAGCCGGGGAGGACGCCGGCGGTGCGGGCCTCGAAGCGGACGCCGAGGGCGGGGCGGACGGCCGCTGTCCCTGCGGTGTCGGGGAAGGGCCCGGGCCCGGTGTGGCCCGGGTCGCTCCCGGAGAGGACGGCTCCGGTGACGGCACCGCCGACGGCGTCTCCGGGCCGGGCGCGGAGGGCACCGGCCCGGGCGCCGTGAACGCGGGCGGCACCGCGGGCGGCTCCGGCCGCACCGGCCCCGGGCCCTGCCCGGACAGCAGGTAGGCCGCCGCCGCGGCGGCCGCCGCCAGCCCGGCCGCCGTCGGCAGGGCGAACCGCCGCCGGTGCCGAGGCAGCCACGGCCACGCACCGGCCACGCGGCGCACACGCGGGCGCGGCGGGTCGGCGGGGCGCAGGTCCCGTACGGTGACCGCTGCCGCCCGGGCCGCGAGCGCCCGGTGCAGTCTGCGCTCGACCGGGCGCTCGACGGGGCGTTCGCCGTACGTCATGTCCGACCCTCCAGGATCCGTTCCAGCGCGTCCAGGGCGCGGCTCGCGTTCGACTTCACTGCCCCCCGGCTGATGCCGAGTGTCGAGGCGATCTCCGCCTCGCTCAGCTCCGCCCAGTACCGCAGGACGAGGACCTGCCGGCGCCGGGGGGTGAGCCGGGCGAGCGCGGCGAGGACCTCCCGGTGGGCCTCGTCCAGGACGACGCGCTCCTCCGCGGACGGTACGTCCACCGGGGCCGGCGGGGTCCACGCACGGGCGGTGCGCCGGCGGCGCAGCACGGACCGGGAGGTGTTGACGACGGCGGTGCGCAGGTAGCCCAGGGCGTTGTCGACGTCGGCGATGTCCTCGCCGTGGCGGCGGTACAGGGCGGTGAAGGCGTCCTGGACGACGTCCTCGGCGGTGGCCAGGTCGTCGACGAGCAGGACGGCCAGGCGGACCATGCCCAGCCGGTGCGCGTGGTAGAGCCCGGACACCGTGGGCCGGGGCGCGGCGCCGCCCGGCCCCGGATCCCCGCCGGGGCCGGCAGGCCCGTACCCCCGCCCTTGCGCGGGCCGGTACGGGGACGTGCCGAGCCCGGCGGGGGCGAGCGGCGGAGTCGGTTCGCGGAGCAGCAGCGCCCGCAAGCCCCGCCATGCCCGGCGGAGGCCGGGGACGGCGGGGCGTGCGAGCGGAGCGGGCGGTGCGAGGTGGAGCACGGGCGTCCTCAGCCGTCGGCCCGGCGGCGCACGGCGTAGAGGGTGCCGCCCCCCGCGGCGAGCAGGACGGCCGCGCCCGCGCCGACCGCGGCCGTGGCCGTCGAG
>NZ_RPSE01000484.1:0-4096 GCF_003949955.1 Streptomyces sp. WAC05292 | reverse complement strand
GTCCGGGCGGCGGCGAGCCGCCGAGCGCCCCGGGCCCGCCCGGCGGGTCCCGGCGGCCCCGGTGGCGCCTGCCCGCGGTGGCGGCGGCCGTCGCGGCGCTCGCCGCGGCCGCCGTGCTCGCGGTGGTGCTGACCCGGCCCGCCGGCGAACCGGCCGCGACGGGCGGCGAGCTGTTCCTCGAACCGGCCTCCGCGCAGGGCAGGGCGCCCTTCACCGAGTCCACGGCGACGGTCCCGGCCGGCGCCGCCGAAAGCCGCGCGCCGTCCGGGGACGCCCCGGGCCGGCCGCCCGCCACCGCCACCGGCACCGTCACCACCCGATCCCTCACGGGCGCCTCCCCGGGCCTGTACGGAGGCACCCGCGACACGGCCAGCTGCGACGTCGAGAAGCAGGTCCGCGTCCTGTCCGCGGACCCGGCCGGGAACGCGGCGTTCGCCGAGGCCCTCGGCATCCGGCCCGGGGAGGTCCCCGGCTTCCTGCGCTCGCTGACCGCCGTCACCCTGCGCGTCGACACACGGGTCACCAACCACGGCTACCAGGACGGCCGTCCCACCCCGTACCAGGCGGTGCTCCAGGCCGGCACGGCGGTCCTGGTCGACGACCACGGCGTGCCGCGGGTGCGCTGCGCGTGCGGCAACCCCCTGGACCAGCCGGTCGCGCTGAAGCCGGACTCGCGCCGCTTCGGGCAGCCCTGGGCGGCGTACCGGCCACCGTGCTGTTCGGGCTGCTGTGGATCGCGGGCCTGCTGCTGGTGGTGCTGCTCGTCTCGCGCCGGGCACCGCTGCCGGCGCGGCTGGTCCGCTTCCACGCCGCCGTGCGGCCCGCCGCGTCCGCCACCGCCGTGCTGCTCCTCGCGTACGTGTCCCTCGGGCTCGGCACCGGCCTGGTCGCGGCGGTCACGCGCGGCCAGCCGGACCGGGTGTTCGCCGTGGTCCTGCTCGCCCTGCCCAACCTGGCGTGGCTCGCGCTCACCCTCGGCTTCGGCGGGGCGTGGGACGGCCGGGCGGAGGGGCCGTTCGGGCTGCCCGTGCCGCAGGTGCTGGACCGGGTCGTGCGCGACGCCGACCGATCCGCGGTGGACGTCGCCGACCTCGCCCGCCACGACGGGCGCATGTGGTGGCTGGTGGCCGTCACGGCCCTCGCCCTGCTCGGCACGGGCCTGCTGGCCGCCCTCCGCTCCCCCGCGCACGTACGGGCCCGGCAGCACGCGCTGCACCTGGCGGTGGCCCTCGGCGCGGCCGCCCTGGCGGTGTCCCTGCTGGCCTCCGTCGAGGCGCGCTTCGGGCTGGCCCTGATGGGCATCGGCGACACGGGCGGGCTGGGCACGACGGTCGAACTGCTGCCCGTCCTGTGGCGGAACGTGGGGCTCGGGGTGCTGTGGGGTGCGGTCGCCGGCTTCCTCGGCGCCCTGGCGGCCCGACCGGTGCACCGGCGCGCCGCCGCCCGCGGGCGGTCCGCGGCGCCGCGGCGGTGACCTGGAGGGCTCAGCCTCCCGCCTCCGGCGGGGTGACGACCCGGGTCGGCTCGTGGGCCTCGGCGCGGGCCGCCGGAGCCGGGCGCTCCATCGCGGAGCCGGCCTCTCCCACGGCGGTCGGCGTCGGCTCGGCCCGCGGGGCCGGATCGCCGCCGGGCGCGGGGGCCGCGTAGGCGGCGAGGCGGGTCCCGTCGCCGTACATCCACTGGCCGGAGGCCTCGTCGTACAGCCACACGGATTCGCCGTCGACGACGGCCCCGGACCGCAGTCCGCGCGTACGGCCGTGGAACCCCTCCTGGTCCAGCCGGCCCGCGGCGAGTTCCTCGGCGGCCTGCCGGTAGCGGTCCAGGGCGTCGGCGGCGCGGGCGAGCAGCGGCAGGGGGTCCTCGGCGCGCCCGACGGGCCGGCCCCCCGTCGGGGGCGGCTGCGGCACGGTGACGAGGAGTCGGCCGTCCACCCAGGCCGACCATCCGTTGGCGCAGAGGATCTGCCCCCACTCCCCTCGCCGGGAGAGCAGCTGCACGGGCAGGAAGGGGTCGAGGGGGACGGTCGGCCGGGAGACGTCGGGCTCCTCCCAGGCCGGCATCCCGCTCTGCGGGACGACGTGCGTGGGGCGGAACTCGGTGCCGCCGTATGCCGCGGGTGCGCCCATCTCGCTACTTCCGCATGATGGCCGGCTCGTGGCGGCGCAGCAGCCGCGCGACCAGGACGCCGAACAGCACGGAGAGGGCGGCGAGCATGCCCATGTCGAGCAGCCACACCCGGGTGTCGTGCGCGAACAGCGGGTCGGCGGTGAGCGCGCCGGGGACGATCGCGCCGAGGTCGACGGTGCCGGCCATGGCGCCGAGGGCCCATCGGGAGGGCACGAGCCAGGCGAGCTGGCCGATGACCGGTGCCCCGTCGAGCCGGAGCAGCGCCCCGCAGAAGACGACCTGCACGATGGCGAGCAGCACCAGCAGCGGCATGGTGACCTCCTCCTTGCGGACGAGGGCGGAGACCAGCAGGCCGAGCATCATCGCGGTGAAGGACAGCAGGGCGGTGGCGAGGATGATCTCGGCGAGCGGCGGCAGCAGTACCCCGCGGCCGCCGGGGGCGTTGGTGTCGACGCCGTACAGGCCGACCAAGGTGAGGACGGCCGCCTGGGCGGCGGTGATGGCGCCGAGGACGGCCACCTTGGACATGAGGTAGGCGGATCTGGACAGGCCGACGGCCCGTTCCCGCTGGTAGATGGTGCGTTCCTTGACGAGTTCGCGGACGGCGTTGGCTGCGCCGGTCAGGACCGCGCCGACGCACAGGATCAGCAGGACGTTCACGGCGGACTCGCGGGTGAGCGAGCCCCCGGCGAGGGCGCGCGCCATGGCGCCCATGACGAAGGGCAGGGCGACCATGATGGCGAGGAAGGTGCGGTCGGCGCCGAGCGCGGCGGCGTAGCGGCGCACCAGCGTGGACAGTTGTGCTCCCCAGCTCTGGGCCTTGGGCGGCGGTGCGGCGAAGGCGCCCGGGTGCCGCTCCTCGGGCTGTCCGGGCCGGCGGGCGGCTCCCTGGACGTACCGGCGGTACTGGGGGGAGGTGCGGTACCGGCCGGCCCAGTCGCGGTCGCGCTGGGCCTCGAACGCCTCGAACGCCTCGGGCCACTCGTCGAATCCGAAGAAGGGCAGGGTCTCCTGCGGGGGCCCGTACCAGGCGGTCCGGCCGCCGGGTGCGAGGACGAGGATGCGGTCGCAGACGTCGAGGCTGAGGACGCTGTGGGTGACGACGATGACGGTACGGCCGTCGTCGGCGAGGCCGCGCAGCATGTGCATGACGGAGCGGTCCATGCCGGGGTCGAGGCCGGAGGTGGGCTCGTCGAGGAAGAGCAGCGAGGGCTTGGTGAGGAGTTCCAGGGCGACGGAGACCCGCTTGCGCTGTCCGCCGGAGAGGCTGTGGATGGGCTGGCCGGCGCGCTGGTCGAGGCCGAGTTCGGCGATGACCTCGTCGACGCGGGCCTGCCGCTCGGCCTTCGCCGTGTCCTGCGGGAAGCGGAGTTCGGCGGCGTAGGAGAGGGCGCGGCGGACGGTGAGCTGCGCGTGCAGGATGTCGTCCTGGGGGACGAGCCCGATGCGGCTGCGGAGTTCGGCGTAGTCGCGGTAGAGGTCGCGGCCGTCGTAGAGGACGGTGCCGTGGTCGGCGGGGCGCAGTCCGGTGAGGGCGCCCAGCAGGGTGGACTTGCCGGCCCCGCTGGGGCCGACGACGGCGAGGAGGCATTTGGCGCCGACGGGGAAGGAGACGTGGTCGAGGAGGGTCTTGCGGCCGCGGTCGGCGGTGACGGTGAGGTCCTGGACGTCGAGGGAGACCTCGCCGGTGTCGGTGTACTCCTGGAGGCGGCCGCCGACCAGGCAGAGGGCGGTGTGGCCGATGCCGATGATGTCGCCTTCGGAGACGGCGGCGCGGTCGGTGCGCACGCCGTTGAGGTAGGTGCCGTTGTGGCTGCCGAGGTCGTGGATCTCGTGGGTGCCGTCGGGGAGGGCGCGGAGTTCGGCGTGCCGGCGGGAGACGACGAGGTCGTCGATGACGAGGTCGTTGTCGTCGGCGCGGCCGATGCTGACGGCGGTGCTGGCGGGGACCTGCCGGATGGAGGTGGGG
>NZ_RPSE01000483.1:0-4103 GCF_003949955.1 Streptomyces sp. WAC05292 | reverse complement strand
GGACACCTACATCACTAGCCCGCTGACGCCCACCCACTGCCACCCCACCACCCACTCACAACGGCCCGACGCCGGCAGGAACCTGGACCCGGGGGACGCCGTCCGGTCCACCCGCGGGGGTACTTGTCGCGGCTCAGGTACCGGCGCTGGACCGGCATCACGGCGAGTTCGCCGTCCGGTCCCACGGTCCGCCACAGCGGGGCCTACGCCGCTCGAAAATCGCCACGACACCGGGTCGGGGCGGTCTCCCCTCCCTCCGCAGAGCGAAGACCGGCCCTTCACGCCGCCTCGGCCGCGCCTTCGGAGGACGGGTCGGTTCAGTGCGTGCTCGGAGGGGCGGGGCTTCATGGCGCCCGACACCTCTAAGCGGATAGTTCATCCGATTGTCTGCTACGGTCTCCAACAAGCGGATGGATTATCCGCATGACTGGGTGGAGGAGCGCATGACCAAGACGGCTGTTGTCACGGCCGGGACGGCCGGCATCGGACTGGAGACGGCCCTGGGGCTGGCCGGCGCCGGGTTCTCGGTCACCGTGGTCGGACGCGACGCCGACCGGGGCGCCTGGGCGGTCGACCGAATCAATGCAACGAACCCGGCGCGCCGCGGACGGTTCCTGCCCGCCGACCTCGGCTCGCTCGACCAGGTGCGCGCGCTCGCCGACCGGATCGCCGCTGAGCACGCCGCATCCGGCGACCCGCTGACCGTGCTGGTCAACAACGTGGGGGCGATGTTCCCGCAGCGACGGACCCTGGATGGCATCGAGGCGTCGTTCGTCGTCAATCACCTCTCGCCGTACCTGCTGACGGAACTGCTGCTGCCCACGCTGACCGGCGGGGAGCCGAGCAGGATCGTGAACGTGACCTCGGGCGCGGTCGGGCTCGCCAAGAGGGCCTTCGACGGCGTCGAGCCGCCTGGCGGCTACTACGGCTTCCACTGGTACGGCCGCGCCAAGCTCGCCAACCTCGCCTACACGCTCGACCTGGCGAACCGGCTGAAGGGCACGGCCGCCTCCGTCTTCGCCGCCGACCCGGGAGGCGCCGCGACCGACATGACCGACGGCACTCTGGCCGACCCGAAGATCGTCTCACCGGCCTTGCGGCTGCTGTGGCCGCTGGTGCGTCGCAAGTTCGAACGCTCCACCTCTGGTCCGGCGTCCGTGGCTGCCCGGCCCTCGATCGTCGCCGCCACTGACGAAGCCCTCGCGGGCATGACCGGCATCGTCATCGGGGCCCAGGCGCACCCGGTGACGCCGCTGCGCGCGGCGACCGACCCCCGTATCGCCCAGGACGTGCGCCGGCTCAGTGAACGGTACGCACCTCTCACGGTCTCCTGACCCGCCAGGCGGTGCGGGTGCTGTCGGCCGCATCATCCGGATGGAGAATCCGATTAGCATGGCCCCATGACGACGCCCCTGCGCAAGGACGCGGCCCGCAACTGGGACCGGATCGTCGCGGTCGCCCGCACCCTGGTCGACCAGGGTGCACCCCTGCAACTGAACGACGTCGCCGGCCGGGCCGGGCTCGGAGTCGGCACCGTCTACCGGCACTTCGCCACCCCCGAGGCGCTCCTGGAGACCGTCGCCACTCCCTGCCTGGAAGCCCTGGCCGACCACGGCCAGCAGGCTCTGACCGACACCGACCCCTGGGACGCACTCGAAGGCTTCCTGTTCCGCACCGTCGAAGCGCAGGTCACCGACGCGTCCCTCGCCCCGGTCGCCGCCGCAGCCGCCGACACCCTGCCGCGCACCACGGAACTCAAAGAGACGCTACGGTCGGTCAGCACCGCGCTCCTCGACCGGGCTCGCGATGCCGGAGCGGTCCGACGTGACGTGGCCGCCGCCGACCTCGTCCCGCTCATGTGCGGCATCGCCTACGCCGTCAACGTCCACGGCGGCACACCCGCCGACAGGATCGACACCGCACACCGCTACCTGGCCACCCTCCTCGAAGGACTGCACGCCACGCCCCAGCACGCGTGAGAACACCGCCCGCGCACCCACCAGGGTGGAGATCCGCACCCTGCCGCCACGCACGACGCCCCGGTCCGCGATCACCGTCCCCCTGAGGAATCGTGACCACGAGGGTGGGGAGTTCCGTGGCGCGGAACCAGTCGAAGACCGGGAATTCCCTGACCGCTGACACGCTCGGGCCCGGCCGCTGCAGGCCCCCAAGGGACAGCACGCTTCTGTTCTCGGGGGTGGAACAGCACCGTCATGACACCACCACACAGCCCTGCTGATCCACCGCACGAGCTGTTCCGGCCTCGTCCAGGCCCGGCGCCACCAGCGCCGCTACCTGTACTCACTGCGCGAGTCCCGCGATATCCGGGAAGAAAAGGGCTGGTTAGGCCCTTTCTTGACCACGACGCCCTCGGCCCCGTCCGCCTCAGACATGATGCGCCGCGGCGACGGAAGTGCACGGACGTGTAGGTGGTTCCGGTCACACCGTGGGCGGGAGGGCGGATGCCGTGAGGGCCTTCTGTGCGGCGGTCGCGAGGTCGGCGCCGTCCTCCTCTGTGCCGATCCAGGCGACGTGGCCGTCGGGGCGGATCAGGGCGGCGCGTACGTCGGCCCACGCGGCGGGGGGCCGGCTGAGCGGTCCGGTGCGGACGACGAGGCCGGGCCGGTCCGGTGCGGACGCGTGGACGGCGTCGTGCGGCAGGAGCAGGAGGTGGGCGTCGGCCCGCAGGAGGCTGAACAGCTTGCTGTCGGAGCCGGTGAAGGCCAGATCGGGGGCGCGGGTGCCGGTGAGGGGATGCGCGTCCGGGGCGGTGGCGGGGTAGTGGACTGCGAGGGCGGTGAGGCTTTGGGCCAGGTCCTCGTTGAACGCGGGGCGTCGGGCGATCATGTCGTTGAGCAGGGCGCGCAGGGCGAGGTTCTCGAGGGTGAAGGAGGACATCAGCGCGGTCTGGGCACGGCTGTGCTCGGCGAGTCGGGCCCCTACCGGATGGCGTTCGTCGTGGTAGGTGTCGAGCAGGCTGTCGGGGGCGCGTCCGGTCAGGGTGGCGGCGAGCTTCCAGCCTAGGTTGTGCGCGTCCTGGATGCCGACGTTCATGCCGACTCCGCCCGCGGGGAAGTGCTGGTGGGCGGCGTCTCCGGCGAGGAGGACGCGCCCGCGGCGGTACCGGTCGGCCAGGCGAGTGGCGTTGCCGAAGCGGGAAAGCCACTGGGGGTCCCGCATGCCGAAGTCCTCTCCGGCGACGGCGATCGTCTTGTCGCGCAGTTCGGCGAGGGTGAGCCGGCCCGGCCGGGTCGTGGTGAGGCTGTCGGGGCTGACTCCGACGAGCCGGTACCGCCCGTCGGGCATCGGTGCCACCATCAGGCCGCCGAGGGGGCCGAAGGTGCTGAAGCCGGCCCGTGGCGGGCTGTCGAGGTACACGTCCGCGAGCCAGCCGTAGACGGTGGAAGGGGTGCCGGGGAAGCCGATGCCGGCGGTGGTGCGGACGGTGCTGCGGGCGCCGTCGCATCCGACGAGGTGGGCCGCCGGCAGTTCGTACGGGCCGTCAAGGCCCTCGGCCCGTACGACGATCCGCTCCGGGTACTCGGTGAACCCGGTGACGCGGTGGCCGCGCAGGACCCGAGCCCCGAGTTCGAGTGCCTGGGCTTGCAGGAGCTCCTCGGTGCGGGCCTGGGGCAGGGCGAGGGTGTACGGGAAGGGGGTGGCGAGCCTCCGGAAGTCGAGGCGCTCGTCGAGCATGGCGAAGTGGCCGCTTGGGATGTGCAGGCCCTCGTCGAGGAACGGGCCTTGCGCGCCGCGTGAGGCGAGCACCTCGATGGTGCGCGGGTGGATGGTGAGTGCCTTGGAGCGCCGGTCGATTGCCCGGCGCTGTTCGAGCACGATCACGTCCACACCCCCGCGCCGGAGTTCTGCCGCGAGCCAGAGGCCGACCGGGCCGCCCCCGGAGATGATGACGGGCTGTTCCATGACTTCTCCCCACATGTCTTGGTCACTGACCAATGAATCTGCCGTGAGTAAACTAGTGACCTGAGTCAGAGATTCGTCGGCAGTAGGCAGCGACTTTGTCGAGGATCTCGTCGGCTGTCTTCGTCCAGGCGAAGGGTCTGGGGTGCTCGTTCCAGTCGGCGAGCCAGCCTCGGATGTCG
>NZ_RPSE01000482.1:0-4119 GCF_003949955.1 Streptomyces sp. WAC05292 | reverse complement strand
GCCGTCGCCGGCGAAGTAGCGGCCGGGGAAGCGGGACCAGTAGGTGTCGGTGTAGCGCTGGTCGTCGCCCCAGATCGTGCGGAGCATCGACGGCCACGGCTCGGTCAGGACGAGGTAGCCGCCCGCCCCGTCGGGGACTTCGGCGGCCTCGTCGTCGACGACGGTGGCGCTGATTCCGGGCAGCGCCCGCTGCGCGGAGCCGGGCTTGGTCTCGGTGACGCCGGGCAGCGGAGAGATCATCATCGCGCCGGTCTCGGTCTGCCACCAGGTGTCGACGATCGGGCAGCGGTCGCCGCCGATGTGCTTGCGGTACCAGATCCACGCCTCGGGGTTGATGGGTTCGCCGACCGAGCCGAGGATGCGCAGGCTGGACAGGTCGAACTTGGCGGGGATGTCGTCGCCCCACTTCATGAACGTCCGGATGGCGGTGGGGGCGGTGTAGAGGATCGTCACGCCGTACTTCTGGACGACCTCCCAGAAGCGGCCCTGGTGCGGGGTGTCGGGCGTGCCCTCGTAGAGCACCTGGGTGGCGCCGTTGGCCAGCGGCCCGTAGACGATGTACGAGTGGCCGGTGACCCAGCCGATGTCGGCGGTGCACCAGTAGACGTCGGTCTCCGGCTTGAGGTCGAAGACGGCGTGGTGCGTGTACGCCGTCTGCGTCAGGTAGCCGCCGGAGGTGTGCAGGATGCCCTTGGGCTTACCGGTGGTGCCGGAGGTGTAGAGGATGAACAGCGGGTGCTCGGCCGGGAAGGGCCGGGGGGTGTGCTCGCTGCTCTGGCGGTCGACGATCTCGTGCCACCACACGTCGCGGCCTTCGGTGAAGGCGGTGTCCTGGCCGGTGCGGCGGACGACGAGGACGTTCTCGACCTGCGGGCACTTGGCCAGCGCCTCGTCGATGGCCGGCTTGAGGGCGGAGGGCTTGCCGCGGCGGTAGCCGCCGTCGGCGGTGATGACGAGCTTGGCGTCGGCGTCCTGGATGCGGGAGGCGACGGCGTCCGCGGAGAAGCCGCCGAAGACGACGGAGTGGGCCGCGCCGATGCGGGCGCAGGCGAGCATCGCGACGACGGCCTCGGGGATCATGGGCAGGTAGACCGCCACACGGTCGCCGGCGGTGACGCCGAGTTCCGCCAGGGCGTTCGCGGCACGGGACACCTCGTCCTTGAGCTGGGCGTAGGTGATCGAGCGGGTGTCGCCCGGCTCCCCCTCGAAGTGGAGCGCGACCCGGTCGCCGTTGCCGGCCTCGACGTGCCGGTCGACGCAGTTGTAGGCGACGTTGAGGGTTCCGTCGGCGAACCACTTCGCGAACGGCGGATTGCTCCAGTCGAGGGTCTCGGTCGGCTCCTGCGCCCAGGTCAGGCGGCGGGCCTGCTCGGCCCAGAAACCCAGCCGGTCCGCCGCGGCCTGTGCGTACGCCGCCTGCGTCACGTTCGCTTCGGCCGCCAGACCGGCAGGCGGAGCGAACCGCCGCTCCTCCTTGAGCAGATTGGCCAGGCTCTCGTTGCTCACGACATCTCCCTTTCCCAGGGTGTCCGTTGTGTCCCCGGGCATAGCTCATCAGTCGAACGGGCCGGTGACAAGGGGTAACCCGAAATTGGTTTAGACCTATAGCGGGTCGACCCCCGCACACGAGCGGCCCCCTCCCGCCGGACGGGGGAAGGGGCCGAACGATGGCACGGAAACGGGAGGGTATCGGTTCGGGGGCTTCCTGATCAGGTGCGCCGGCCGACACTGTCAAAAACGCGGCAGTCGAAGAAGTCCTCCCCCTCGGACAGCAGGTAGGCCTGGGCCTCGCCCACGTGGAAGTACATGCCGTGCAGCTCCAGCGTGCCCTCCGCGAGGCGCCGGGCCACCGACTCGTGCGCCCGCAGGTGCTCCAGCTGCTGCACGACGTTCGTCAGGCACAGCTGCTCCACCGCGTCCGCCGGGAGCCGGCCGGAGATCCGCGCCCAGGCGTGGTGCGGGCTGTCCATCCGCTCCAGGCTCGGCCGGCCGTGCCGCAGCCACCGGCCGAGCGGCGTCGCCGGCTGTCCGGGCGCGGAGTTCAGCAGGGCCTGCATGGCCCCGCAGCCCGAGTGCCCGCACACGGTGATGCTGTCCACCTGGAGGACGTCCACCGCGTACTCGATGGCCGCCGCGACCGAGTCGTCCCCGGTCTCGGCTCCGGGCAGCGGCACCAGGTTCCCGACGTTGCGGACGGTGAACAGGTCGCCGGGACCGCTGGCCGTGATCATGCTGGTGACGAGCCGCGAGTCCGCGCAGGTCAGGAAGAGCTGCGAGGGCCGCTGCCCCTCGCGGGCCAGCCGGGCCAGCTCGTCGCGGACGTGCGGTGCGGTGTCCCGCTGGAAGGCGGTGATCCCGCTGGCCAGACGGCTGGCGCCGCGGTTGCGCGGGGCCGCGGCGGCTCCGGCGCCGTCCGCGGCGGTGTCGGGACCCGCCGCGGAGTCGGCCCGGGCGGCGCCGGCGGACGGCGACGGAACCGGAGCCGCCTCCGGGTGCGTACGCTCGCCGGTCGACCGGTGGTCGCAGTGGTTCTTCCAAGGGGTCCACGGCCGGCAGCAGTGGTGGCCGGAACCGGAACCGGAACCCGGGCCTGAACCGGAAGTCGTGCGGGAGGCGGGGACGGTGCCGGTCCCCGGCTCCGTCGGCGGGCCGCCCATCTCCAGCGAACCCCCGTGCGCCAGGTGGGACTCCTGCCAGTCGTGCAGCGTCTCGTACGCGGCGTGGTCCATGAAGGAGCCCTCCAGCTCCACCACCACATGCCCCTGGTGCGGGATCTGCGCCAGGGTCCGGCTCAGCCGGGGCACCGCGAGGAAGGTCAACTGGCCGCGCACCACCAGGTGGCGGACGCCGTCCCGCACCTCCAGCGTGATTTTCGTCCGGGCGAGCCGGTGCAGGGCCAGCACCACGGCCACCGCGATCCCGACGGCGACGCCTTCCAGGACGCCGCCCAGGACGACCGCGGCGATGGTGGTCGCGTACACGGCGATCTCCCGGTGCCGGGTGACCGTCCGCATGTGGGTGATGCTCACCATCTGCACGCCCACCGCCATGACGAGCGCGGCCAGCGCGGCCAGCGGGATGAGGTCGAGGACGGGTACGAGGAGCCCGGCCGCGAGCACCACCCAGAGCCCGTGCAGCATGGCCGATTTTCGGCTCATCGCCCCGGACTTCACGTTGGCCACGCTGCGGACCGCGACGCCGGTGATGGGCAGGCCGCCGAGCGCGCCGGAGACGATGTTCGCCGCGCCCTGGCCGCGGAGCTCGCGGTCGAGGTCGGCGCGGGGCGGCCGGGAGGCGGTGGGCCGCTCGGAGGCGATCAGCTTGTCCGTGGCGACCGAGGACAGCAGCGACTCGACGCTGCCGACCAGGGTGATGGTCAGGACGGCGGCGATGAGGCCGAGGACCGGACCCTCGGGCAGCTCGGGGAGGGCGTGGCTGCGCCACGAGGGCAGGTCCACGCGGGGGAGCCGCAGACCGGCGACGGCGGCGACCGCGGTGGCGGTGCCGACGGCGGCGAGCGCGGCGGGCACCTTGCGCAGGGCCCGGCCGGCCCGCCCGGGCAGCCGCGGCCAGGCGATGAGGAGGAGCAGCGTGAGCGCGCTGATCCCGAGGGCGGTCGGGTGGATGTCGGCGAGCTGCGAGGGCAGTTCGCGGACGTTGGCGAGGGCGGAGCTCTGCGGGGTGCCGCCGAGGACGATGTGCAGCTGTGCCAGGGCGATGGTCACGCCGATGCCGGCGAGCATGCCGTGCACGATCGCCGGGCTCACCATCAGGGCGGAGCGGGCCGTCCGCAGCGCGGCGAGGCCGAGCTGGCAGCAGCCGGCGAGGACCGTGATGGCGCAGGTGGTGCGCCAGCCGTACCGCTGGATCAGTTCGGCGGTGACGACGGTGAGTCCTGCGGCCGGACCGCTGACCTGGAGCGGGGCGCCTCCGAAACAGCCGGCGACGAGGCCGCCGACGGCCGCCGCCACCAGGCCGGCCTGGAGCGGGGCGCCGGTGGCGAGGGCGATGCCGAGGGACAGGGGCAGGGCGATGAGGAAGACGGTGAGGGAGGCGGAGAGGTCCGCCGCCAGGACGGTCCGGTCGGATCTCCGGCCGGGTGGGGAGGGGGCGCCGGGC
>NZ_RPSE01000481.1:0-4125 GCF_003949955.1 Streptomyces sp. WAC05292 | reverse complement strand
TCCCCCACACGGCCGACCCGGGGCCCGTACCCCCCGTCGCAACCGCGATCGCCGCGGCCGGAACCCTAGGATGCGGCAGGTGCACCCCCGACGGCGTACCTGCGAGAGGCGGTAGTGATGGGCGGTCTGCGCGAGCTGCTGGAGCCGTACGTCGACCGCGGGGAGCTGCCGGGGGCGGTGGGGCTGGTGTCCCGGGACGGGCGGCTGGAGGTCGAGGCCGTCGGCTGCGCCGACGTCGAGGGCAGCGCGCCGATGGTCCGCGACTCCCTGTTCCGGATCGCCTCGCTGACCAAGCCCGTCACCGCGGCGGCCGTGCTGATGCTCGTCGAGGACGGCCGGCTGGCCCTGGACGACCTCGTCGCGCCGTGGCTGCCGGAGCTGGCCTCGCCCGTCGTGGTGCGCACCCCGGCGGGGCCGGTCCGCGAGGTCGCCCCCGCCGACCGGGAGATCACCGTCTTCGACCTGATGACGTCCCGCGCCGGCATCGGCTTCTCCCCCGCGGGGACCGACATGCCCGCGGTCCGGCCGCTCGTCACCGAGCTGGGGCAGGGCCCGCCGCAGCCCCGGCAGGTGCCCGCACCGGACGCCTGGATGGCGGCGCTGTCCCGGATCCCGCTGCTGCGCCAGCCCGGCGAGGCCTGGCTGTACAACACCTCGTACGACGTCCTGGGCGTCCTCGTCGCGCGGGTCTCGGGAACTCCGCTGCCCGCGTTCCTGGAGGAGCGCGTCTTCGAGCCCCTCGGCATGGCCGACACGGGCTTCTCGGTTCCCGCCTCCGATCTGGGCCGCTTCACGTCCCTCTACCGGCACGGCGCCGGCGGGCTGGAACGTGTCGACGCCCCGGACGGGCAGTGGAGCACCGACCCGGCGTTCCCCTCCGGGGCAGGGGGGCTCGTGTCGACGGCGGACGACTGGCACGCGTTCGCCCGCATGCTGCTCGCGGGCGGCGCCCTGGACGGCGGGCGGGGCCGGCTGCTGCAGCCGGAGTCGGTGCAGCGGATGACGACGGACTGGCTGACGCCGGACCAGCGGGCGGACGCCGAACCGTTCCTGGAGGGGCAGGGGTGGGGGTTCGGCGGCTCGGTGGACGTCCGGCCCCGCGCCCCGTGGAACGTCCCCGGCCGCTACGGCTGGGTCGGCGGAACCGGGACGGCCGCCCATGTGACGCCGTCCCGGGGCTCCGCGGCGATCCTCCTCACCCAGGTCGTCCTCACCGGCCCCACCGCCCCGCAGGTGATGCGGGCGTTCTGGACGTACGCGGCGGGGGCGGGCTAGAGGCGGACCTTCCACGTCAGGGTCGTGCGCAGGGACTCCGCCGCCTTCGGGTCCCGGACCGCCGGGGTGCGGTCTTCGACGGTGACCGACAGCCGGTGCGTGCGCAGGTCCAGGAGCCACAGTTCGGCGACCGCCACGTCCGTGCGCCCGGCGAACCGCTTGAGCTCGCGGCCGTCGAGGTACCAGCGGACGTCGAGCTGCCGCCCGTCCGCGCCGGTCAGACGGGGGACGGACACCTCGGCCCGCCGCGGCAGCCGCAGCACCCGGTCGGTGGGGGTGAGGGCGCTGACGGGCTTCGCGTGCTGGTAGAAGCCGGCGATCATCGCCTCGGTGCCGGGGAGGTTGAACGGCTTGCCGAGGACCCGCATCAGCGAGTTGTCGGTGGGCCGGAACAGGCCGGTCGCGTAGTAGCCGCCGCCCTCGTACGCGCCGACGGTGCCGCCGTCCGGCGACGGCTCGCCCAGCCAGCGGTGCCACTTGGTGCGGGCCGCGGCCATCCGGTCGGCGGTCAGGGTCGAGGTGTTGGAGTCGGCGGGCTCGGGGCCCTCGTACTTCTCGTAGCCGGGAGTGTCCGGGTACCAGTACTCGTCGGCGAGCTTGCCGAGGGAGTGGCCGGTCTCGTGGATGGCCACCTGGCCGGACTTGGCGTTGCCCGCCGAGGCCGTGGAGATGCCCTCGTAGCCGAGGGTGGCACTGCGCTCGTTGTAGCCGGCGCCGCCGTATTTGGCGCTGTTGGCGAGAACGATGACGAGGTCGGCGTCGGGGGCCTTCTCGACGTACGAGTCCACCTTCTCCTCGTCGATGCAGAGCAGCCGCTCGATGTCCTCGCACCAGAAGTAGGAGCCGAGCGCGGTGTCGCGGACGGTGCCCCGGTCCGGGTCGCCGGTGACGCCGGAGTCGTGGGAGACGGCGTCGACGGTCCACACGTTGAAGAGGTTGCGGTAGGTGGCGTACGGCTCGACGGCCGTGATCTCGGCCCACTTGGCCTGCGTGTCGCTGTGGAAGCGGTCGAGTTCGGCGGCGGTGTAGCCGTCTCCGATGACGACGACGTCCAGGCGGTCGGCGGTGGGGCCGTTGTCGACGGCCTTCGTGACCTTGCCGTCGGCGGCCCGGGCCGCGTCCGAGAGGCGCGCCCCGCTCGCCGCCCGGCCCGGCGAGGTCACCCGGATGTGGCCCGAGCCGGCGACCGCCCCGTCCTCCGGGCCGGGGACCTCCACCTGCGGGGCGCCGTCGGCGGGGCGGGGCGCTGCTGTCGCGCCGACGGGTCCGGCGGCCAGCAGCAGTGCGGTGGCGCCGGCTGCGGCGGCCGCGGCGCGCAGCGCCCTGCGGGCGGCTCTGTTCATGACGTCATCCCCCGGGTGAGAAGGCGAGGCTGTTAAGTGACGGAGTAAGCGAGGTGAACCGGCTGCTTAAATTAGGGGGGTGCACAGGGCGTGCGCAATGGCTCGTCTCCCCTGAATACTCGGGGAGTTGGAACCACCAGGGGGTAGGCATGGACGAACCGGTCGAGATCGGCCGGCGGGTTGCCCGGCTGCGCGCCGAACGAGGGCTCACCCAGCGGGCGTTGGCCGAGCCCTCCTACACCCCGGCGTACATCTCGACGCTGGAGGCGGGGAAGGTGCGGCCCTCCGAGGCCGCGCTGCGGTTCCTCGCCGGGCGGCTCGGGACGACGTACGAGGAGCTGTCCACGGGGCGCCCCCCGCACCTGGCGACCGAGCTGCGGCTCCGCCTCACCGACGCGCAGCGCACCCTGGCCACGGGCGACGCCTCCGAAGCGGCCGGCCTGTACCGGGAGCTGCTCGACGACGCCGAACGGCTCGGCCTGGACCCGGAGCGGGCGGAGGCGCTCCTCGGGCTCGGCGAATGCGCCCTGGAGGCCGGGGATCTCGCCGCGGCGACGGCCCGCTTCGAGGCAGCGGAGCAGTTCCTCGCCGGCGAGCCGCCACCGCGGAAGGCGCGGGCGGTGCGCGGGCGGGCCGTCGCCCACCTGCTGGCCGGGGAGCTGCGCTACGCGTGCTACCTGCTGGAGACGGCGATCGACGAACTCACCGCGGGCGGGCTCGCCGACCCGGAGGCGCTGGTGCTGCTCTACACCGCGGTCATCAGCCCGTACACCGACATGGGCGCGCACGCGCGCGCCGTGCACGCCGCCGAGACGGCCCTGGCGCTCGCCCCTCAGGTCCGCGACCCGGCGCTGGTCGCGGGGATGCACCGGCAGGTGGCGCGGACCTTCCTGGCATCCGGCCGGGTCGCCGAAGCGGACGCCTCACTGGCGAAGGCGCAGTCGGTGTACCGGCAGTTGC
Source organism: Streptomyces sp. WAC05292 (assembly GCF_003949955.1). NCBI lineage: Bacteria > Bacillati > Actinomycetota > Actinomycetes > Kitasatosporales > Streptomycetaceae > Streptomyces > Streptomyces sp. WAC05292. The sequence goes on along the minus strand of NZ_RPSE01000481.1, from coordinate 547 downwards.
AGCTGCGGACCGACCTGGCGCACTGCCACTGGATGCGGGGGTACGTGCACTCCCAGAACGGGGACCTGGCCTCGGCGGAGGCGGAGCTGCGCACGGCGCGGGACATGCTGGCGGCCAGGCGGGCCGCGCTGTACACGGCGCAGGTGGAGGTGGAGCTCGCGGACGTCCTGCGCCGGCTCGGCCGAGGCCCGGAAGCGGCCGAACTGCTGTCGGGTCTGCTGGACCTGGGCGACAGCCACGGAGCCGTGCACGCCGCCGGGGCACACCGGCTCCTCGGCCTGATGGCCGAGGAGCGCGGCGACAACGAGGCCGCCGAACGGCACTACGTCCAGGCCCTCGCCCTGCTGGAGCGGAGCGGAGCCGGAGGCGACCTCGCCGACCTGTGCCGCCTCCTGGGCGACCTCTTCCGCCGCACGGGCCGCACGGAAGCCGCTCTGGACGCCTACCGCACGGGCCTCGGCCACCGCGCAGCCCCGGGCACGACCACGCTGGGTCCGGCACCGGCGGGGGTGCCGGACCCAGCGTGGTCGTGCCCGGGGCTGCGCGG
>NZ_RPSE01000480.1:0-4156 GCF_003949955.1 Streptomyces sp. WAC05292 | reverse complement strand
CGCCGAAGGACCCCAAGGGGTCCGCCCCCGCGCAGAACACTCCCTCGCCCGGCGCCTCCCCGAGCGGCTCCGCCGCACCGGACAAGGCGGTCGCCGTCGGTGACGTCATCGCCAGCGCCCCCGTCCCCGGAGCCCCCGACGGCCTCCTCGCGAAGGTCACCGAGGTCGGCCGGAAGACCGAGCGCGGCACCGAGGTCAAGACCGCACCGACGACCCTGTCCGCCGTTCTCAACGACGACAAGGCCGACGGCAAGGTCCCCGTCGACCCGTCCACCGTCACGGTCGAACCGCTGATGAAGGGCGTCACCTTCTCGTGGGCCAAGGGCCAGGGCCTGAAGTTCGGCCCGGAGGGCGCCAAGCTGCCGCTGGGCAACCTGCGCCTCGACGTGAACGCCCCCATCGAGACCGCCGCCGGCGCCCCCGTCTCCGCGGGCGCCTCGGTGTCCGGGTTCGTCCAGCTCGCGCCCACCGTCGAGTTCGCGTACGACGGGTCCGGCGGCACCGGCCCGCGCGGCGCGTTCCTCGGCATGAGCGGTGACTGGTCCTCGCAGTGGAGCCTCAAGGGCCACGCGGCCGCGACGACCGGCGGCCCGAAGCGGATCCCGTTCGCCAAGCTGCACAGCGCCCCCGTCATCCAGGTCGGCCCGGTGCCCGTCGTCGTCAACCTCGACCTGACCTGCTTCATCCAGGTGGAGGCCGACGGCCGCGTCACGCTGGAGGTCAAGCAGGACGTCAAGGGCGACTTCCGTGTCGGCGGCAGCTACGCCTCCGGCAAGGGGTGGACCCCGGTCAGCACCTCGAAGGTGGAGAGCACCCCCGTGACCGCCGAGGTCACCGCCGCCGGGAAGGTCAAGGCCGCGCTCGGCGCCGAGGCCGCCGTCGGCCTGTACGGGGCCGTCGGCGTCTCCGCCGAGTTCGCCCCCTACCTGCGGGGCGAGGGCGACGTGAAGGCCGCCGCCTCCACTGACGGCAAGGCGTCGGTCAGCGGCGCCTGGGCGCTCTACGGCGGCTTCGACCTGAGCGGCAACCTCCAGCTCCAGCTGTCGCTGTTCGGCACGCCGATCTTCGAACGGCGCATCCCGCTCGGCTCGCTCAACCGCGAATGGCACCTGGCCGGCGGCAAGGCCGCCGTCCAGCGCGGCTGACGACGCCCGGGCACGGGACCCGGACGGCAGGGCGCGGCACGGCGGGTGCGGAACCCGCCGTGCCGCGCCCCCGTTCACCGGCTCAGGCCGCGGCCGCCGCCCGGCCGAACTGGTCGTAGTTGTAGACCTCCATGAAGACGGGCCTCCAGGCGGACTCGCCGGCCCCGCAGGCGCCCAGCACCACGGGGGACCGCCGGCCGGTGTCCCGCAGGCACTGGCCCGAGGTCACCTCGACGAGCTCCCAGCGGTCCCCGGCGACCGGGGAGTTGCGCCAGGTGAAGACGCCGCAGCCGCTGCCGGTGCCGACGACGAGCGGCGCACCGGGAACCGCGCCGCCCTGCGGCGTGAGGCAGTACGCCCCGAAGATGCCGATCGTGAAGGTGCCGTCGCCGCCCTGGTGGAAGGTGAACCGCTGGTGCAGCGCGGTCTTGCAGTCGAACGTCTGGATGACCTTCCCCGGCGCGGGCCGTCCGCCGCCCTGCATGTCGAGGCACTTCCCGCTCGGCGGCTTCAGGGCGTACGTGTAGGCGCTGCGGAAGCTGGTGGTGTAGCGCACCCCCGGGTCCGCGGATGCCGACGCCGAAGCCGGCGCCGAAAGGAGCAGGACGAACAGGCCCGCGAGCGCGGCCAGCAGACCGCCCCCGCCCCAACGAACAGACTTGCCGGTCACGTGATCTCTCCTGTCTCAAGACCTTCTTGACGCCCTGAACGTAGCGAGATCAACTGATCACCCGGTACCCGCCCGTTCAGGGGGGTGCGTCACCGAGGGGTTCGTTTTCGGGGGTGCAGGTGGACGGCGCGGTGACCGGTGCGGTCACGGTGGCGGCGGTCGACGACGACCGGATGCTGCTGGACGGACTGCGCTCCTGGCTGGCGGGCACCGACCGGCTGCGGCTGCTCGCCGCGGTGCCCACCGTCGGGGACCTCCTCGCCGGCCCCGGCCGCACCGCCGAGGTGGTGCTCCTCGACCTCCTCCTGCGGGACGGCTCCGTACCGGAGGACAACGTGCGCCGGGTCCGGGCGGCCGGCCCCCGGGTCCTGGTCATCAGCACGGTCGCGGACCGCCCGCGGATCGTCTCCGCGGTCGCCGCGGGCGCGGACGGCTACCTCACCAAGGACCACGACCTGCCGACCCTGGTCGAGGCCGTCGCCACCGTGGCCGCCGGCGGTACGGCGCACTCGCCCGAACTGGCCTTCGCATGGGTCCACGACACGGCCGCCGACCGTCCCCGGCTGGCGCCGCGCGAGCTGGAGGTGCTGCGGTACTACGCCTCCGGGCTGACCCTCAAGGCGACGGCCCGCCGCGCCGGCATCAGCCCCAACACGGCCAAGTTCTACCTGGACCGGGTGAAGGAGAAGTACCGGGAGGCGGGCCGCCCCGCCTACACGAAGATCGACCTGGCCCGGCGGGCACGCGAGGACGGCCACGCCCCCTGACGGAGGCCGGCCCCGGCCCCGGCCCCGTGGTGCGGGGCGGGACCGGGGCCGGTGCGCGGTGGGCGGGCCTCAGCTGCCGGCGGAGAGGTTGCCGGAGAGGACCGGGATGTTGCTGAGGATGTGCGAGAGGGACTCGTCGCCCTTGGCCTGGGTGGAGTTCTCGGCGCACTGCTGGTTCATCGGGTTGGACAGGACGTTGACGTCCTGGACGCCGATGTTCGCCAGGATGGCGACCAGTGACTGCGCGTTCACCTTCACCGGCACGCCGAGGCACGGCTTGTTGAGCGAGCCCTGCACCAGGGAGGCCTGCGGGCTCAGCGCGCCCTCGGTCTTCTGGTTGCCGTAGATCTGCGCGGCGTTGTTGCCGTTCACGGTGTTGATGCCGTTGTCGTTGCCGATGGCCATGGCCGGGGTGGCCAGGGCGGCGCCCGCGCCGAGGAGGGAGGCGGCGACGACGACCGTGTTGGCGGCCTTCTTGAGCATCGTGTTCCTGTTCGTAGTGGGGGTTGCTGTTGCCCGTGCATGCAGTGCAACAGCGCAGCGGGGGAGAGGTTGCGCGCCACCACTCGCAGGAGTGACCGGGGGTCGCCCGCCGGTGGGCGGGCGACCCCCGGCCGCCTCATCCCCCGGCCGGGTCGAGGCGGGCGATCCCGCCGTGCTCCAGGGCCGCGTACAGGGCGCCGTCCGGGCCGAAGGCCAGGCCGTGGGGCTCGCTGCCGCTGCCGGGCAGCTCGTACGAGGACACCCGGCCGTCGGGGGAGAGCCGGCCGATGCGGCCCGTCGCCCACTCGGTGAACCAGTACGCGCCGTCCGGGCCGGCGGTGACGGCGTGCGGCCGGCAGCCCGGATCGGGCAGCGGGAACTCCGTGACCGCGCCGCCGGCGGTGATCCGGCCGATCCGGCCGGCGGTGATCTCGGTGAACCACAGGGCGCCGTCCGAGCCCGCGGCCAGTCCGACCGGTCCGCAGTCCGGATCCGGCAGCGGGTACAGGGAGATGTCGCCGCCCGTGGTGATCCGGCCGACGGCGCCGGCCCGGTTGAGGGTGAACCAGAGCGCGCCGTCCGGCCCGGCGGTGATGAAGGCGGGGAAGGCGTCGGCCTGCGGAAGCGGGAACTCCGTGACCGCGCCGCCGGTGGTGATCCGCCCGATCCGCCCGGCCGCGGAGAGGGTGAACCAGAGCGCGCCGTCGGCGCCCGCGGCGATGCCGTACGGGGCGGACGCGGACCCGGTGGCCGCGTCGGGGAGGGCGAAGGAGCGGATGCTGCCGTCGGTGGCGATGCGGCCGATGCGGTCGTCCCGCATGCGGGTGAACCACAGGGCGCCGTCGGGGCCCGCGGTGATCAGCGAGGGCCCGCAGTCCGCGTGGTCGAGGGGGAACTCCTCGACCGCGGCCATGCCGCCCCCCGGAAGCCCGGCGGCGGGCAGCCGGGCGATCCGGCCGGCGTGGACGAGGGTGCACCACACGGCGCCGTCGGGGCCCGCGGCGACCGCGGAGACGATCCGCGGGCGGTCCGCGACCGTGCTGATGACCAGGACCCGGGGGCCGGCCGCCCGGACCCGGCGCACGTTGTCC